>DAOMZC010000407.1:0-6126 GCA_035437965.1 Pseudomonadota bacterium | reverse complement strand
CGACCACCGCGGCGCCGTCTGCTGCCGGGTCCGCCGCAAGCGGCTCTGGATCTGCCGGGACTCCGACTGTCCAGGGGGCCGCGCTCGCCGGCCCGGCCACCGGCTCGCTCGGCGTGCTGCTGTGGACCGCCGCCCCCGGCGAGCCCATTGCCCCGTCCCTGGCTCAGGCGCTGATCAAGCAGGTGACGATCGCCCCGAGCGGCGCCCTGCGCAGCGCCGGGGTCGTCGTCGCTGCGGCGCGCCGGGCGGTGCTGGAGCTCAAGTGCAGCGAGGCGATCGCCATGCTCGACAAGGCCGCCGACGCGGTGCTGGCCGAGGTCAGCCTGCCCGAGGCGCGGCCGCTGCTCAGCGAGGCCTACGGCCTGATGCTGGTGTGCGCCGATCGCCTGAACGACCGCGAGCGGGCCGAGAAGGCGAGCGCCGCCCTGACCGCCATGCAGTCGACCGTGCCTTCCGACGTGGCGCTGGTCCTGGCCCGCTACGCCGTCGCCACCCAGCCCCCCTTCGGCCCGCCGCGGGCCCCGGTGCGCGTCGAGACCGATCCGCCCGGCGCCGTGGTGGCGCGCAACCTGATCCCGGTCGGAGTGACCCCGCTGGTGGTGGCCGGCGGCAACCCGGCCGTTGACGTGCTGGACATCGAGCTGCCGGGGATGCGCAAGCTGCGCCGGCCGCTCGGCAGCGGGACCGAGCTCGTGCTCTCGCTGCGGCCCGAGGATCGGCCGGGCGTGCTCTGCGATCGCGCCGCCCAGCTGCCGCTTGGCAGCGACGAGCAGGCCGCGGTGCTGCGGCAGCCCGCCGAGTCGCCGCAGGCGCAGACCACGCTGCCGGGCCGGCGGCTGATTGTCATAGGACCCAAGGAGCGCGCCGGCTCGCCGGTGGCCGAAGAGCCGCTCGTCGCCCGCATCTACGATCTGGACCGGCGGCAGTGGACCTCGGGCCGGAGCGAAGTGGCGATCGGGCCGCCGGCGACGCAGGCCGGCCGGGTCTTCGCCCTGCTCTCGGTGGCCGGGCCCGCCGCGGCGCCGGCCGGGCAGCCTAAGGCGGTGGCAGCGGCGGCGCCGGCCGCCAAGCCGCCAGAGAAGGAGAAGCCCGCCAGCGGCTTCAAGTTGGCCTTCGGCAAGACCAAGTGGTACACCTGGGTCATCGCCGGTGGCGTGGTGGCGCTGCTCGCCGGCATCCTCATCGCGGACAAGGTCAGCTCGGACTCGGTGACGGTCACCGCCACTCACTAGCTGCGGCTGTTTGCTAGACTCCCGACCGATGTGGTGTGCCCGCCTGTATCTGTTTCTAGTGCTGGCCGCGCCGGCCGGCCTGCTCGTCCCGCTAGGGGGCTGCGCGAGCGACTCGAGCGTCAAGCCGAACCCGGTGCCATCGGGGGAGAAGCTCAAGGCGGCCGACTGTGATCCCGCGGTGGCGGCCTACAGGCAGCTCCTCCGGCTGCCGCCGCGCGTCGGCATGGTGGTGACAAACCGCGTCGCGCCCGTCCGCTCCGAGGACGAGCAGGCCCGGGCGGCGCAGACCTTCGCCGCGCAGTGCCCGACGCTGCTGGCCGGCAAGGTCCGCCGCGCGGTGCTGCGCTGCTGGGTCGACGCCCCGGACACCGAAAGCTTTAACAGCTGCAGCCAGCGCTTCTAGCCGTCGCGCTGGGGTAAAGTGGCTGCATGGTAAGAGCGAGCTCCACGACCCAGTCCTCCGGCACCATGCGCGCGATCGTCCTGGAGAAGAACAGCCCGAGCGAACCGGCCACCCTGCACCTGCGCGAGGTGGCGCGTCAGACCCCGCGCGCCGGCGAGGTGGTGGTCGCCCTCAAGGCGGCCTCACTGAACCGCCGCGACGTGTGGATTCGCCTCGGCAAGTACGTCGGGATTCGCCTGCCGTGCGTGCTCGGCTCGGACGGGGCGGGGGTGGTCGCGGCGGTGGGCGCGGGGGTCCGGCCGGAGCTGTGCGGCCAGGCCGTGGTGATAAACCCGAGCCTCGGCTGGGGACCCGATCCGGCGGTCCAGGGCCCCGACTACCGCGTCCTCGGCATGCCCGATGCGGGGACCTATGCGGCGGAGCTCGTCGTCCCCGCTGCCAACGTCGTCGCGATGCCGCCCCACCTCAGCTTCAGCGAGGCGGCGGCGCTGCCGCTGGCGGGGCTGACGGCGTACCGCGCGCTGTGCGTCCGCGGCCAGCTGCGACCCGGCGAGACGGTGCTCATCCCGGGGATCGGCGGCGGGGTGTCGACGATGGCCCTCATCTTCGCCAAGCACCGCGGGGCGCGCGTCATCGTGACCTCGAGCAGCAACGAGAAGCTCGCCGTGGCGCGCAGCCTGGGGGCCGACTTCGGGGTCAACTACCGCTGCGTCGACTGGGCCGACCTGATCGCGCAGAAGTACGGCCAGACGCCGATCGACCTCGCGGTGGACAGCGCCGGCGCCGACAGTCTCTCGCAGTGCGTGAACCTGGTGCGGCCGGGCGGCCGCATCGTGAGCTACGGCGCGACCGCCGGCATCGCCAGCATCAACATCCACAAGATCTTCTGGCGGCAGCTCAACCTGCTCGGCTCGACGATGGGCAACGCGCAGGACTTTGCCGAGATGATGGCGACGGTGGAGGCCGGCAAGCTGCGGCCGATCATCGATCAGGTGCTGCCGCTCGCCGACGCCGACAAGGCCCATGCGCGCATGGAGCAGAGCGCGCACATGGGCAAGATCGTCCTGCACATCGCCGACTGACGGGCTCTCGCCCGGCGGGCGGGGCTAAAGCGCCTGGCGCCGCAGGCGCCGGGCGAGCAGCAGCCCGGCGAGGACGAGCAGGCTGGTCAGCCAGAAACCCGGACCCGCCACCTGACCGCCGATGGCGCAGCCCACCTGACGGTTCTGGCCGTCGACCTCCGAGGTGGACGACCCCATGTCGGCCTGCAGCGTCGAGCTCGGATCGAACTTGCAGCTGCCGTTCCACGGCACGCACAGGCTGCCCGTCGGGCAGCGCACGAACTTGCACGGATCGTCGACACACTGGCCGTACTGGCAGGCCGACGGGACCCGGCACTGCTCGCGGCGCGGCGGGTTGTCGGGGCACAGCGGGTCCTTCTCGCAGCGGCCGAGCTGGGCGTTGCAGACGAAGCCGGCGATGCAGACGTTGGGGCACGCCGACTGTACGCAAACCCCCTGCTCGCAGCGGTAGCCGTTCTGGCACGGCTTCTTGCACGGGGCGATGCAGCGGCCGGGGGACACCCCGTCGGTATAGCAGTACAGGCCGGGGCCGCAGGCGATGCCGGCGCACGGGCTCGGCTGGCACTTGCCGCGGATGCACATATCGCCCGGCGTCGGGCAGCCGACATCCGGCGCGTAGCACGAGTCGTCGCACAGGCCGCCGCCTTCGCTCAGCACCACCGAGAAGATCTTCTCCAGCGCGGCGTTGAGGGAGGTCAGATCCTCGGCGGTGTAGTACTTGCGCGGGGTGCCGACCGAGGGGGCGCCGCCGGCCACCGCCATCTGATCCATCGCGTTGGCGGCGCTCGTTGGCAGGGCGCCGAAGCCGACCACGAAGGTCGTGATCGGCGGGCTCTGCATGTGGGCGGCGGCGATGGCGTTGACGCTGGTGGTCGGCTCGCCGCTGGCACAGCTCGGCTCGCCGTCGGTGAGCAGCAGCATGTACTGCGATCGCGACGGGTCGTGGAGCACCGGTTCCTTGGACATCGCGACGATCGCCTCGGAGGTCGGCGTCGACGAGTCCGGCTGGCGCGAGTCGATGAGGGTGGAGATCTTGGCCGCGGTGTCGTAGTCGGGCGGGATGTCGAGCCGGGCCGCCCCGCAGCCGCTATCGCTGGCGAACAGCGCCAGGCCGATCGGCAGCTGACCGTCGTAGGTCTTGAGCAGCGACTTGATCGCGATCTTGGCCAGGTCCCACTTGCTGCCGCCCGGCGGGGCGCTGCCGCCCGAGGGCGAGCTGGTCATCGAGCCCGACTTGTCCAGGACGATGACGAGGTTGGGGCACTTGGCGGCCCGCGCTGGCCGGACGCCGCCGAGAAAAACGGTGGTGAAAAAAGCCACGGCGAGCCCCAGGCCCAAGCCAGATCGCAGGCTGGACCCAAGAGGGAATTGTGCGCGTTTTGTCGACATGGTCAGAGTCCTCTCTACATGCGGCAGACCCAGCGCAGCATGGCATTTTCGCCGGCGCCAGGAAAGCGGGTTTGCGCGGCCGGCGTGGGTTTGGCCGGGGCTGAATCTTAAGGCGCCGCCCGGACATGGCGCGGTGGTGCTAGGCTGCCGGCTCGTCCGCCTTTGGGCAAAAAAACGTCGAGGAGACAAAAAATCATGGCCGGTTCTTTCAGCAAGCTCCCGGCGCGCCGCCAGCCCCCCGGGTCGCCGCTGCACGGCCCGCCGCAGCAGCTCGAGCGGTCGCGGGTCGAGTCGCGGGCCGCTCGACCGCAGGCCGACGCGGCGCCGCGCTACCAGGCGCTGTGCGCGCACCAGATGGAGCCACTGGTGGCCGCCGAGCTGCGCGGGCTGCCGGAGGTGACCGACGTGCAGGAGGGCCCGGGCGCGGTGTCGTTCGCGGGGCCGGTGGCGGCGCTCTATCGGGCCAACCTCTACCTGCGCTGCGCCTCGCGGGTGGTGCAGCTGCTGAGCGACACGCCGTGCGCGGGGACGGACGAACTGTACGCGGCGGCGCGGGCGCTGCCGTGGGAGGACTTCATGCGGCCCGACGGGACGCTGGCGGTGAGCGCGCGGGGCCTCCTGCCGGGCCTCGACAACAGCATGTATGCGGCCTTGCGCGTCAAGGACGCGGTGTGCGATCGCTTCCGCGACCGCTACGGCGTGCGGCCGGGGATCGACGTCCGGCAGCCGATGGTGCGCATCAACGTCCAGCTATACGACGCCCGCGCTATGCGGAGTCCGGGCAGCCACGGCCGCGACGGCCACCAGCAGGTCGAGCCGCGCTGCGCGCTGTCGCTGGACAGCTCGGATCCGGCGCTGCACCAGCGGGGCTACCGGCAGGGGGGCGGCGACGCTCCGCTTAAAGAGACGCTCGCGGCGGCGATCATCGCCCTCAGCGGCTACCCGGAGCTCGGCCCTGGTCTCGACTCGGCGACGGACCACGCCCGCCAGGGAGCGGGCTCTGACCCCCATGCGGTGGACCCGACCAGCCCTGGGGCGGACTTGGGCAGCCGCGCGGCGGGGGAGCTGCCGCCGCTGGTCGACCTATGCTGCGGCAGCGGGACGCTGCTCTGCGAAGGCGGGCTGCGGGCGCTGGGCATGGCGCCGGGGCTGTCACGGCAGTTCGGCTTCATGGCCTGGCGCAGCTTCGACGCGGGGCTGTGGCAGCGGCTGAAGAAGGAGGCGCAGGAGCAGCAGCGGGCGGCGAGCGGGCCGTTCTTGTTCGGCGCCGATCTCGACGGGCGGGTGCTGCAGACGGCGCAGCGCAGCCTGGAAGCTGCCGGCTTGATGAAGTACGCGCGGCTGGCCTGCGGCGACCTGCGCGACGCCGAGCCGCCGCCGGGACCGGGCGGTGTCGTCATCTGCAACCCGCCCTACGGCGAGCGCCTGGGGAACGCGGCCGAGCTCGTCGAGCTGTACCGCGGACTCGGCGATACGCTGAAGCGGCGGTTTGTCGGCTACACGGCGTACGTGTTCACCGCCAACCTCGCGCTCGGCCGCCAGATCGGGCTGCGCCCGAGCGCTCGCCACGTCCTTTACAACGCGAACCTCGAGGGACGGTTGCTGCAGTTCAAGCTGTACTGACGGGGAGCGCGGCTTCGGGTTTTCGGATGGTCACCTCGGCAAACTCCTTCGGGAGCCTTAGCCGTGGGCCGACCGGAGATGTTTTCGACGGGGGCCTGTCCCCTGGCGGAAACATCGCAAGGAAGGGGGACCCGCGGCGTGACCGTTTCTACTTGTGACCCTTCGAAAGGGCTTCGGGCTGCGCCTAGGGGCTTCTTGGCGGGCTTCTTCGGCGGGCTTCTCCGGCGGGCTTCTCCGGCGGGCTTCTTCGGCGGGCTTCTCCGGCGGGCTTCTTCGGCGGGCTTCTCCGGCGGGCTTCTCCGGCGGGCTTCTCCGGCGGGCTTCTCCGGCGGGCTTCTCCGGCGCGGGTCCCCCTTCCCTGCGATCCTTTTTTGCCAGCTGCGCTGTCAAAAAAGGA
>DAOMZC010000406.1:0-6134 GCA_035437965.1 Pseudomonadota bacterium | reverse complement strand
AACGCGTCGAGCGTGCGGTAGCGGACGACGTCGCGGTGGCTCCCGGTGGGGACCGCGGAGGCGGCGATCGCGGTGGCGGCCACGGCGCCCGCGGTGAACGCTGCGACATGCGAGGCGCGCGACATGGAAGATATTATCGCTCACCGCGGCGTCGCTTGCGGCTCCGCTGCCGCGGTTCGCGGGGGTTATTGCTCAGGGTCGCGGCGCGGTCGCTTCGCCAGGAGCGGTTCCGGATCGATCGGAATTCCTCCGGGGCCGAGCTTGATCCGCACCTCGAGGTAGACGCGCCCACGGGCGGCGCGGCGTAGGGACTTCCCAGGAACGCGTGGACGCCGCGCTCCTGCAGGCCGCGCAGGATCCCATAAGTCGTCTTGACGGTGGCAGACATCTTCTCGGCTCTCCTTTTTCGCTGGTGCGGACGCGGGCTACTTTACTGCCATCGGGGCGTCCCAGAAAAAATGCGCGGGACTAGAAGCGCTTGCGGGTGGCGACGAAGGTGCAGCGGTCGTCGCCGCGGCTGCGGCAGGTCACCTCATCGCAGGCGAACGACTCGGGCTGGCTGTAGATCTGGGTGTAGTAGGCGGCGTCGAGCGTCGGGCGCTGCGTCAGATCGCCGACCCACAGAAGGTTCATGAGGCCCGCGACCCCGCCCATGTGCAAAAAGCACGAGCCGCGGGTGCTGTTGCCGTACATCGCCAGGCGCCCGTTGGACTCGTAGCTGCCGAAGACCTCGACGACCACGCGCTCGCTCGGGACGAGCTCGATGGTGCGCCAGGTGCCCCAGCCGAACGCGTTGACGCAGGCGACGACGCCGTGGAACCAGTCGGACTTGTCGCGGCACATCGGCTGGATGAGCGCCTCCCACTCGACCGACTGCGCGATGCCGCCGAAGGTGTTGAAGGCGCAGCGGTGGCCGGCCTCGATGAGGGCCAGGCGCACCGGCTCGACGAGCGAGGGGTGCTGCTCGCTCACCTGGCGCTCGAAGTCGTAGCAGACGCGGTTGTAGTAGTTGGCGTAGTGGCGGGTAAGATAAACGCCGAACACCGGGATGAGCCCCTCTTCGTTGCCCTCGATCGGGAGCTTGCGCACCGCGTCGATGATCGCCTGGGAGTCGATGTTGCCGGTGGGGCCGCTCGGTGGTGCCGCGACCTGGGGCGGGCGGCCCTCGCCCACCGACAGCGGCAGCGCGCGGGGCGGCTGGCAGCGCCGGATGGTGAAGCCGCAGTGGTCGCTGGCCACCGCGGCGCAGTCGCTCTCCACCGCCTCGAAGCTGCCGGCGGGGAGCCCGGCGGCGGCGGCGAACGCGGCGGCGGCGAAGCCGGTGTGGAACCAGCAGGTGGGCACGTCTCGTCGGCTGTACTTGCTGCGCCAGCCGTACGAGTAATGGGAGCGCGGCATGCGCGCCGTCCCGCCGTTCTCATCGCCCTGCAGCTCGATCAGCCCGAACCCGAGCCGGCGGCTGATCTCAGCGGCCGCCCCGAGCCGCGCGGCGAACGAGTCAAGCTGCGGGTTGCACGCCAGCACCGCCGCCACCTGCGGCGTCACGACCTCGGTCGCCGCGTCGGTGAGGAGGCTCGTGTAGCCCTCGGGCAGGCACTCCTCGATGGCCTGTTGGAGGGCGATGTTGTAGTGGTGACAGTGGAACACCAGCGGCTCGCCACCCGAGAGAAAAGAACCCTGGTCTTGGCGCAGCTCGCTGGGCATTTGCAGGTTCGTGGTGGACATCTGGTTACATCCTTGGCTTGGCACTAGGGAGCCAGGTTGCGCTCCGCGGTGAGGGCGCGGATGGCTTCATCAAGGCGTTTCTCGATCGCGGGGTCGTCGATCTCGGGCGTGATGTTGTCGGGAATGATGCGCGCCCGCAGGATGAGGCGTGACATCAGAAACGGCGCCGACGCCCCGCTTAGCGTCTGCTTGAAATCGCTGAGCAGCTGGTAGGCGCGGCCCTTCATGGGAGCCCTCGCGGAGCGCTCGCCGGCGCCCGCCCCGATCGGGGCCGCGGCCCTCGCAAGGCGTCGATCATGCGCAGTCCCTGCCGGCCTCTCCGTTCTTGGTCAGCTCGGACGGGGGAAGGTGGTGCGGTCCGGTGTGGTGGCGGACGCAGTCGAGGCAGCGCGTGCACAGCTGGCTGTCGATGCGCAGGACAGAAGTGGTCGCGTCGTAGGTGAGCGCCGCGGCCGAGCACAGGCGCGGGCACTCGGCGCAGGTCGCGTCGAGCTGCGCCCGCTCGAGCTGGCTGAGGAGCTCGGCGATGACCGACAGCGGCGCCTCCTTGCGCAGCTGCGCCTGCAGCCGTCCTGGGCTCACATAAAGGCGGAAGTATCCGGCGCGGTCGACGATGGCGAGCTGGCCCGGCACCACGATGACCGGCTCGGCGAACGGCTTCAGGTGCTCTAGCAGCGTCGGCGCGAACGACTCCCCGGGAGTCGGCCGGACCTCGAGCTTGCGCGGGTCGCCGTGGCAGTCGAAGTCAAGGTGCGCGTAAAAACCCGGCCCCTGATAGCTGCACCGCTGACCCAGCCCGGCTGTGGCTTCGAGCTCGCTCCACGGCATCGATACCCCCAACGGTTCATCGTACCACGGGCGCTTAGGCGCACTCGCCAAATCTATATGTATTTCCGGAGAGTATTCCGGCTAATCGCCAGCTCATTGGGAGCTAACCCCAAGAGAACTCCTAGCTATCTGGAATCGGACAGGGCGTGATACCGTGACCTGGGAGAGCAGGCCGCTGCCTGCCCAGCTGACCGAGCCGCCACGCCACGCCACCATAAGGTGCCAGAAGGAGAGCCCAATGCGACTGCGCCCCGATCCATCCTTTTATCCTTCGCCGCGCATGGCCATGGCCGCCGAAAAGGAGAAGCTCGCCTACGTCACAGCGTTCGACGCCGGAGCGGCGCTCGGGCGGCCCGGTCCGCACCTTCACGACGCGCTTGCGACCATCGACCTCGACCCGCAGTCGCCAACCTACAGCCAGATCTTGAACCTCGCCGAGGTGCCGACCTTCGGCGACGAGCTGCACCACTCGGGCTGGAACGCCTGCAGCGCCGCCCTGTGCCCGTACGCCCCGCACCCCCATGTCGAGCGGCGCTATCTGCTTTTGCCCTGCCTGCGCTCCTCGCGCATCTTCGTCTTCGATGTGAAGGCCGAGCCGGGCAAGCCGCGCCTTCACCGGATCATCGAGGCGGAGGAGATCGCCAGCCGCACCGGCTACTCGCGCCCGCACACCCTGCACTGCGGCCCCGACGGCATCTACGTCTCGGCGCTGGGCAATCCGGCGGGCGATGGGCCGGGCGGGATATTCCTCCTCGACTGCGACAGCCTGGACGTGCTCGGGCGGTGGGAGATCGACCGCGGGCCGCAGTACCTGCACTACGATTTCTGGTGGCACCTGGGCTACGACACCCTGGTGTCCAGTGAGTGGGGCACCCCGAACATGATCGAAGGCGGGGTCATTCCCGAGCTCCTGCTCGGCAAGAAGTACGGCCACCGGCTGCACGTGTGGGACCTGCGGCGGCGCAAGCACCAGCAGGTGCTCGATGTCGGCGATGAGCACCAGATGACGCTCGAGCTGCGCCCGGCGCACGACCCGACGCGCGCCTACGGCTTCATGGGCTGCGTGGTCAGCGTCAAGGACCTGAGCGCCTCGGTGTTCCTGTGGCACCGCGACGGCGACAAGTGGGCGGTGCGCAAGGTCATCACCATCCCCGCCGAGCCGGCGAGCCCGGAGCTGTTGCCGCCGCTGCTCCAGGGCTTCGGCGCGGTGCCGCCGCTGTGCACCGACATCAACCTGTCGCTCGATGACAAGTTCCTTTACGTCTCGTGCTGGGGCACCGGCGAGCTGCGCCAGTACGACGTGAGCGATCCGGAAAACCCCAAGCACACCGGCTCGGTGCGCCTGGGCGGCATCGTTGGGCGCGTCGCCCATCCCAAGTCCGGCCCGCTCACCGGCGCGCCGCAGATGGTCGAGGTCAGCCGCGACGGCAGCCGCGTCTACTTCACGAGCTCCCTTTACGCCGCTTGGGACGAGCAGTTCTACCCTGCGCCGAACCCGGTGACCGGCTGGATGGCCAAGGTCAACGTCCAGCCGGGCGGCGGCATGACCCTGGATCCGGACTTCTTCGTCGACTTCGGCGGCCGGCGCTCGCACCAGGTGCGGCTGGCCGGCGGCGACGCCTCGTCCGACTCGTTCTGCTTCCCATGACCGGGGGACTGCTACGCTGGGCCACTCTCGCCGGGCTTGGCCTTTATCACGGGGCCAACCCGGGCATGGGGTGGCTGTTCGCGGTGGCGCTGGGCCTGCAGGAGCGCAGCGGGCGGGCGGTGCTGCGGGCGCTGCCGCCGATTGGCCTCGGGCACGCGGTGTCCATCGGGCTGGTCGTCGCGGTGCTGTTCGCCGGCGAGCAGGTCCTGCCCGGCCCGGGGCTGCGCTGGGCGGTGGCGGCGTGCCTGTGCGGCTTCGGGCTGTACAAGCTCATTCGGCCGCGCCACCCGCGCTGGGTGGGGATGCGGGTCGGCTTCCGCGATCTGACGCTGTGGTCGTTCCTGATGGCGACCGCGCACGGCGCCGGCCTGATGCTGCTGCCGGTGTTCCTGCTCGGCGAGGGCCAGGCGGCGCCCTGTCACGGCGAGGCGTGCCACGCGGCGCTCGGGACGGTGGCGCAGGGCTGGCCGAGCTACCTGCTGGCGGTGGCGGTGCACACGGCGGCGATGCTGCTGGCGGCCGGGGTGGTGGCGGTCACCGTCTATTACAAGCTCGGCCTGTCGATCCTGCGGCGCAGCTGGCTGAACCTCGATCAGGTGTGGGCGGCGGCGATGATCGTGGGGGGCGTGCTCGCGGTCCTTCTTTAAGCGGCGGCGCGCCGCGGGCGTATACTGCGGCCCATGAAGACGGACGGTGACCCCGCGCCGGGGCCTGACGCGCTGCGGCGGCTCCCGCAGGTCGACAAGGTGCTGCGCGAGCCGGCTATCGCCAAGCTGCTCGCCGCCGGGCCGCGGTGGGCGGTGGTCGCGGCGGTGCGCGCCGAGCTTGCGCTGTTGCGCCAGCAGGCGCTCGCCGGCGCAAGCGGACCGCTGGATGAGCAGGGGCGCCTGATCGTCGCGCCGGCGCAGGTGGCGGCGCGGGTGGCGGCGCTGCTGGTCCCGGGGCTGCGGCGGGTGATAAACGCCACCGGGGTCGTGCTGCACACCAACCTCGGCCGCGCCCCACTGGCCGCGGCGGCGCTGCAGCGCGCCCACGAGCTCACGAGCGGCTACTGCAACCTGGAGTACCAGCTTGCCGATGGCCGCCGCGGCAGCCGTCAGGATCCGCTGGACGCTCTGCTCTCACCGCTCACCGGAGCCCCGGCACACCTGGTGGTCAACAACAACGCGGCGGCGGTGCTGCTCATGCTGTCCGGGCTGTGCGCGGGCCGCGAGGTCGTGGTCTCGCGCGGCGAGCTGGTCGAGATCGGCGGCTCGTTCCGCGTCCCCGACGTGATGCGCGCCTCGGGAGCGCTGCTGCGGGAGGTCGGCACGACCAACCGCACCCACAAAAAGGACTATGAGCTCGCTGTAGGAAGTGAGACCGCGGCGCTGCTCAAGGTCCACCGCGGCAACTTCGCCATCGTCGGCTTCGTCGCCGAGGTGGCGGTGGCGCAGCTGGCGGAGCTGGCGCACGCGCGCGGCCTCCTGTGCCTTTACGATCTGGGCTCGGGGGCCCTGCTGGCGCCACCGGCCGCCGCGGCGGAGCGCGAGCTGGCCGAGGACGGCAGCGATGGTGAGCCAGCGGGCGAGGCCGCCGCGGCCGAGCCGACGGTACCGCAGGCCGTAGCGGCGGGCTGCGACGTGGTGGCGTTCTCCTGCGACAAGCTGCTCGGGGGGCCGCAGGCCGGGGTCCTGGCCGGCTCGCGGGAGGTCATCGGCACGCTGCGCAAGCATCCCCTCATGCGGGCGCTGCGGCCCGACAAGCTCACGCTGGCGACGCTGCTCGCCACGCTGGAGCTTTATCGCGACGGGCGGACGGCCGAGATCCCGACGCAGCGCCTCCTTGCCGCGGGGCCCGCCGAGCTGCGCGCCCGCGCCGAGAAGCTGCAAGAGCTGTGCGCCGCGGCGGGCGTGGAGGTGGCGGTGGTCGCGACGCGCTCGGCGGTGGGCGG
>DAOMZC010000405.1:0-6137 GCA_035437965.1 Pseudomonadota bacterium | reverse complement strand
GCTGACAAACTGCAAAGCCGTCTTCATCGCCGCCGTTGACTCGACCAGGTGGGCGATCTCGGCGATGTTGGAGTGCAGATCCAGCTCGCCCTCCAGATCGAACTTGCGGATGCGCTGGGTCTGGGTGATTAGCTTGCCGATGGGCTTGGTGAACATCGCCGACAGGCTGCGAATAGCCAGGATGCCGAGCAGCAGGATCACCGCGCCGAGCAGCAGCACATCCTCGGTGGTCTTCTTCAGACCAGCGAGAAAGTCATTGGTCGGGACGACTATCAGGATCTCCCAGCGCTTGCCGAAGGTGTCGGTGAAGGGCTTGAAGGAGGCTACATACTCATTGCCGTCCGCGGCTTTATAAAGCCGCCGCTCGCTGCCGAAGCGGTGGCCGGGGAGGGCGCCGCGCACCGCGGGGCTATTGAGCTCGGCGGCGGACATGATGGTCAGGCTCGTGCCCTGGCGGCGCGCGACCTGCGCCGGATCGGGGTGCGCGACCAGCTTGCCCGCGGCGTCCAGGATGAGCGCGACGCCGTGCTTGCCGGGCACGTTATGGCGAAGGAAGTACGAGAACTTGTCCAGGGAGATGTTGCCGCCCACCACGCCGGCAATCTGGCCGTCGTGCGAGAAGGTGCGTGCCACGGTGACGCCGACTTTTTCCGAGGTGTCGTAGGCGACCAGATCCGTGATCCGGCGCTTGCCCGGCCCGGCCGCCGCGGTCTTGAAGAAGGTCTGCGCGGTCAGCTCGAAGGACGAGGTCGGAAGGGTCTCGGTCAGCACCTTGTCGCCGGTGTCGGTGACGTAGACGTACTGCTCGACCGTCGGCTCGCCCGGGGGCCGCCTCACGGTGCGCAGCACGAAGCCGGCCTTGGGGGGCACCGGCGTCTGATTCGGACCGAACTTCTGCAGCCCCTTGGGAATGCGGATCACCTCGCTGAAGCTGCCGTCGGCGACGAAGCCGATGAACAGGCTGTAGAACTGCCGGGTGTCCTGGATGGTGCGCAGCATGCTCTTTATCAGATCCGGGCTGTGCAGCGCCTGCGGATCGATGTCGCCGACGCCGCCGAGCGCGTCGACCGTGGCGCCCACCGGATCGAAGAGGCTGCCGCTCTCGGTGATGATCGCGTCGCTCGACTCGGCGATGATGCTGTCGGCGATGTCGCGCACCAGCTTCGAGTTCTGGACGTAGACAAACCACGTGATCAACGCAATCGATGGCGCGAACAGCAGCGCGAACGTTGTCGCGATGCCCATGCGGAAGCCCACCGCTCTGAACCTGCGCTTACTCATTGCCCCCTCGCTCGATAGCTCCCCAGGCCGGCGGCTTGAGCAAAGCCGCCAGGAACCCAGATGTTACCGCATGCAGCTATTTTGTGTGGGTTTGCCTTTTGCAGGAGGAAAATAGCGCCATGAGCGTTCCTTCCCCCCCAGCTGACTACCGCGCGCCGACCAAGAGCGCCGGCGGGCTCCTTGGGCGCGAGCGCATCGTCGCCGGGCCCGGGTTTGACCGGTGGCTCGTGCCGCCGGCCGCGCTCTCGATCCACCTGTGCATCGGCATGGCCTATGGGTTTAGCGTGTTCTGGCTGCCGCTCAGCCGCGCCCTCGGGGTGAATAAGCCGATCGCCTGCCCGCCGGGATCGACGCTGCTGCAGGCGCTGACCAGCACGAGCTGCGACTGGAAGATAAGTGATCTCGGGTGGATGTATACGCTGTTCTTCGTGCTGCTCGGGCTCTCGGCGGCGAGCTGGGGCGGCTGGCTGGAGCGCGCCGGGCCGCGCAAGGCGGGGGTGGTGGCGGCGGCGTGCTGGTGCGGCGGGCTCCTCATCTCGGCGGCCGGGGTCTACCTGCACCAGCTGTGGATGCTGTGGCTCGGCTCGGGGGTCATCGGCGGCGTCGGCCTGGGGCTCGGGTACATCTCGCCGGTGTCGACGCTCATCAAGTGGTTCCCGGATCGCCGCGGCATGGCGACCGGGATGGCGATCATGGGCTTTGGCGGCGGGGCGATGATCGGGGCGCCGCTCGCCAACAAGCTCATGAACCTGTTTGCGACGCCGCGGTCGGTGGGGGTGTGGCAGACCTTCGCCGCGCTGGCGGTCCTCTACGGCGGCTTCATGCTCGCCGGCGCCTTCGGCTATCGCATCCCGCCCGTCGGCTACCGTCCGGCCGGCTGGTCCCCGCCAAGCGGCTCACAGAGCCTGGTCACGGTGCACCAGGTGCACCTGCGAAATGTCCACAAGACGCCGCAGTTCTTCCTTGTGTGGGCCGTGCTGTGCTTTAACGTAAGCGCCGGGATCGGCGTAATCGGGATGGCCTCGCCGATGCTGCAGGAGATCTTCGCCGGCTCGCTGCTCGGCCGCCCCGAGGTGACGTTCCTCGAGCTCGACCCCCAGCAGAAGGCGGCGGTGGCGGCAATCGCCGCCGGCTTCACGGGCCTTTTGTCGCTGTTCAACATCGGCGGCCGGTTCTTCTGGGCGTCGCTGTCCGATCGCATCGGCCGCAAGCGGACCTACTACGCGTTCTTCCTATTGGGAGTCCTGTTGTACGCCAGCGTCCCGCCGGCCGCTCACGGCGGCAGCAAGGTGCTGTTCGTGGCGGCGCTCGGCATCATCTTGTCCATGTACGGCGGCGGCTTTGCGACCGTGCCGGCGTACCTGGCCGATCTGTTCGGGACCCAGTTCGTCGGCGCCATCCACGGCCGGCTGCTTACCGCGTGGTCGACGGCCGGGATCTTCGGTCCGATCCTGGTGAACTACCTGCGCGAGGCCCAGATCAGCGCCGGCGTGGCGCGCGCCCGGGTCTATGACCGCACGATGTACATCCTGGCCGGACTGCTCGTCCTCGGGCTTGTCGCCAACTACCTGATAAAGCCGGTGGCGGCGCGATTTTATATGAGTCCGGAGGAGCTTGCGCCGCTGCGGAATCAGCCGGGCCCCGCCGCCCCAAGCGCGCCCGATGGGAACGGCGCCGCGGCCGACCGGAGTCTGGGCGGAGTGACGGCGCTGGCGTGGCTGGCGGTCGGAGTCCCGATCGCCTGGGGAGTCTGGATCACGCTGTCCACCGCGCTCGTCCTGTTCCGCTGAGTGAGCTGGACGAGCGGCGTCGCCTCGGCTCGACGTGAGCCGGGTCTAGAGCTTGCCGGCCTTATCGAGGACCCAGAGAGTGGCGGCGACGATGTCGGTGCAGTCGTAGGTGCGCTGCGCCTCGTTGACCGTGGACCACGAGCTGCCCGACTTTTCGATCTTGCCGTTCTCGATGGTGGCGACCGTGCTGCCCGAGACCTCGACGTAGTACTTGCTGCCGCGATGGACGGCCTTGCCGACCGTGCTGCCGCTCTTCTCGATGGTGATGTCGCTGCCGGAGCTGCGCACGGTGTACTTGGTGCTGCCGCTCTTCTCGACCCGATCGCCCTGGCACTTGTAGTCGCTGGCAAAGGCGGTGTGGGCCAGCGGACCGGTGGCGAGGACGAGGACGGCGGCGGCGATGGTCGTGCGGGTCATGGCTTGTACCTCAGGTTGGTTGGAGGCCCAGGTTTACCGCATTCTTTTTCCGTGCGGAATCCAATTTTGCGCGCCTTCGTCAGCTGGGAAGTACGGGCCAGCGGGCTTCTATCTCATCTCCTCGCTCAGTCGAGCGCACCGCCAGCAGGTCGCCGAATTCCAGGAGGACTTTCTCGCTCTGGGTGGGGCGGAAAAAGACGTAGTCATCGACCGCCAGGGTGACGCGCGACGAGCCGTTGAGGATTGCCTGGTTCGTGCTGCGGCCGTAAAGGGGGTTGTCGCGCAGACCGGCCGGCGCCTCGGGCTGCGCCATCCACAGGCCGCCGTAGATGAAGAAGGTCCGGCGGCGGTTCGGGTCCCAGGCCGCCCACGCCGGGCCGAGGCTGGACAGGCCGGGCAGCGTCAGGCCGGGCAGCGCCTTCAGCACCGGCGCGGCGATGAACGCGGCCGGCTGCAGATCGGCCAGCAGGTCGAGGTCGAAGTCGGTGGGCTTGACCAGGCACGAGCCCGCGGCGAGCTCATTGAGCGGCGAGTCGGCGCCGTGCAGGCGGAACGTCGGACTGCCGGCCCCGTTGAGGGTCAGCGCGGCGAGCTGCGCCGCCGGGATGCGGGCGGCCAGCACCTGCACGAACTCGCTGTAGCGCGCGCAGACCTTGTGCAGCGAGGTGGCGCGGCTCTCGACCACGGCGGGGAGCTTGCCGACGTGGGCGTCGTACCCCATGAGGCCCGCGAGCTCCAGCAGCCCGGGAGCGCCGGCGATGATCGCCAGCAGCGCCGGCAGCTGGCGGGGGTCGGCGATGCCGCCGCGGTGCAGGCCGACATCGATCTCGAGGTTGACGCGCAGCTTCTGCCCGAGCGTGGCGGCGAGCTGGCGGTACTGCAGGAGGCGCTCCTCACTGTCGATGAGCCACTGCAGCTGCGCGGCGGGCGAGAACGCGGTGCGCGGCAGCTCGCGGTAGAATGTCGCCGCCGCGGCGACCGGCAGGGGCTTGCCGAGCAAAAGGTCGGACTGCGGCAGCTGCACCGCCAGCGCCGAGAGGTGCGGCTGATGGAACACCATGAGGCGCTGGGTCCCGAGCGCCTGCATCACCCGCTGCACGAGCCCGAGCGCCGGCAGCGACTTTATGACCACGCGAAACGCCTTGCCCGGCGGCAGCGACTTGCGCACCTGGACGAGGTTCGCATCCAGGCGATCCAGATCGATGAACAGCACCGGTCGTCCGGGGCCGGCGCGGCGCAGCAGAGCGTTCTTGGCCGCGAAGTAGGGCGAATAGGGGCTGCCCTCATCGCGCGGGCGCAGCAGCACCGCGCCGGCAGCCGCAGCACCGGCAATCGCCACCCTGCGGAGCAGCTTCCTGCGGGTCATCGTCGTAGTCTCCACGATTAGACGTTGGACAGTAGGCCCTGCGCGCAGGCAGGGCAAGCCGAACTTGCGGCAGCCGCGGACCTTTTGGCGAGGCGGTGGAAGTGCTACTTTGCAGCGCTCTGGAAGCGCAGGATGGCCGCGTCGCTGCCGGCCAGCCAGGTGTCGCCCGGCGCGCGGGCCCACACGCTGCCGAGCGTCGACTGGACGCCGGTGGGGAAGGCCGCCCACTTCTTGCCGTTATAGTAAAGGACCTCGCTGCCCGAGGTGGTGACGTACACATCGCCAGGACCGCTGCCGTGAATGCTGCTGAGGGTGCGGTCGGTCTTGTAGGCGGCGGGCTGCCACTTGGCGCCATCGAAGTGGCGCATCGTGCCCTGCTCACCGACGAGCCACACGTCGCGCGGGCTGCTCCCCCAGACATCGTTCAGGGCGATCTGGGTCGAGATTCCCAGATCCACCGCAGACCACGTATTCCCATCGAAGTGGAGCAGGGTGCCGCGCTCGCCCGCTGCATACACATCGCTCGGACCGCTCCCCCAGACCGCCTTGAGCTGCACGGTGGTGCCGCTCGGCGACTTTTCCCAGGCGCGGCCGTCGTAGCGCATGATTGTCCCGTTCTCACCGGCCAGCCAGACGTGGCTTGAGTCGCTCGCCCAGACTCCCTGGAGGTGGGCGTTGGTGCCGATGTTCAGGCTCTGCCAGGTCGTCCCATCGAAGTGGCGTAGCGGGCCGTAGCCGGTCGCCCAGACATCGCGCGGGCCGCTGGCGAACAGCTTGTAGATCACTCCATCTGTACGGGTGTTGGCGGGAGACCACGTCTTGCCGTCGTAGTGGAGGAGGGTGCCGCTGTTGCCGGCGGCCCAGACATCGCTCGGGCCGCTGCCCCACAGGGAGTTAAGGGCCTCGGTGGTCTGGCGCGGCAGGCTGCTCCAGCTGGTGCCGTCGAAGTGCATGAGCACGCCGCCGTTGCCGGCGGCCCAGATGTCGCGCGGACCGCTCCCCCAGATGCACAGGAGCCGGCCCTTGACCGCCGGCAGGGAAGGGGTGAAGGCGCCGCCGGTAGAGCGCAGCACGAAGCCCTCGTCGGGGAACTCCGGACCGCCGACCACCCAGGTGGTGCCGCCGCTGCTCCACACTCCCAGCAGATCGTTCTGCGGCGTGAAAGTTCCGCCGCCCACGAGCTCGCGCGCCGGTCGGGTGGCGGCGATGCCGGCGGGGACGCTCACCCACTTGTTGCCGGTCAGGTGGAGCGCCGTGCCATGCTCGCCGACTGCCCAGACGTC
>DAOMZC010000404.1:0-6138 GCA_035437965.1 Pseudomonadota bacterium | reverse complement strand
CGTGGTCCCAAGGACGTCAAGAGCTCGGCGGTCAGCGTCGGCGGCCTGGCCAGCGGGACGCACGCGGCGCGCAGCGGCACGGTGAGCGGCGCGGCGATCAAGAAGGTCTTCGTGCCGCGCGCCGCCTCGCCGCGCGCGCTCGGGGGCCTCCTGCAGAAGCACGCCGAGCTGTCCGAGGCGGTGCTGCTGGAGGTCCTGGCCGAGCAGGAGGAGCTGCGGCGCGGCGGCGGCGCGATGACCGAAGGGACGCGCCTGGGCGAGCTCCTGGTCAAGCGCCGCGCCGTCACCGAAGAGCAGGTCCTGGGCGCCCTGGGCATCCAGTTCGACCTGCCGGTGGCGCTGGAGCTCAAGCCCGAGACCATCGAGCCCGATCTGGCCCAGCGGGTGCCGATCAACTTCGCCAAGCAGCACCGCCTGCTGCTGCTGCACCGCCAGCCCGACACCGGCATCGTCGAGGTCGGCATCGCCGATCCCACCGCGGTGCACGTGCTCGACGACGTGCGGCGGGCGGTGGGCGGCGACGTCGAGCCGGTGCTCATCCCCGAGGGGCTGATCGTCGAGGCGATCAACAAGGTCTACTCGCGCGATCGCATCGACGCCGAGCTGCACAAGCACGAGGACACCGCCGAAGAGGCCGAGACCGAAGAGGACGTCGACCTCGTCGACCTCAACGACGAGGCCCCGATCATCCGCTGGGTGAACTCGGTGATCTTCCACGCGGTGCGCATGCGCGCCTCCGATATCCACATGGAGCCGCACGAAAAAGACCTCGGGGTGCGCTACCGCGTCGACAACGTCCTTGAGGAGTACAAGCGCGCGCCGCGCAACTTCATAAACTCGATCACCGCCCGCGTAAAGATCATGGCCGGCCTCAACATCGCCGAGAAGCGCCTGCCGCAGGACGGCCGCATCCGCAGAAAGATCGCCGGCAAGGACATCGACATGCGCGTCGCCACCGTCCCCACCGGCTTTGGCGAGCGGATCACGATCCGCCTCCTCGATCGCAGCGCCGTCCTGCTAAACCTCTCCGACCTCGGGTTCGGCGAGGACCACCTGGCGACGATGACCGAGATGATCAACCGGCCGCACGGCATCATCCTCGTCACCGGCCCCACCGGCTCGGGCAAGACGACGACGCTGTACGCCGCGCTGTCGCAGATCAACACCCCCGACATCAACATCCTGACCGTCGAGGACCCGGTCGAGTATCAGCTGGAGGGGATCTCGCAGATCCAGGTAAACCCCAAGATCGAGCTGACGTTCGCCTCGTCCATCCGGTCGTTCCTGCGCCACGACCCCGACGTGATCATGGTCGGCGAGATCCGCGATCAGGAGACCGCCGGCATGGCGATCACCGCCTCGCTCACCGGCCACCTCGTCCTGTCGACGATCCACACCAACGACGCGGCGAGCGCGGTGACCCGCCTCATCGACATGGGGATCGAGCCGTTCCTGGTGACCTCGTCGCTCGCCACCGTGCTGGCGCAGCGCCTGGTGCGCCGCCTGTGTCCGAGCTGCCGCGAGCTTTACAAGCCGACGCCGCTGGAGCTGGAGCGGCTGGCCATCCCGGTCGACCGCTTCTTCGCCGGCGCCTACTACGTCGCCGCCTACAAGACCAAGGCGCCGCCGCCGCCGCCGGGCCTGCTGTACCGCCGGCACGAGGGCGGCTGCGCGGCGTGCAGCAAGCGCGGCTACAGCGGCCGCTCGGCGATCTACGAGCTCCTGGTCATAAACGACGAGGTGCGCGAGCTGTCGCTGCGCAAGACCGACTCGACGACGCTCAAGCGCGCCGCCCTCAAGTCGGGCATGCGGACCCTGCGCACCGATGGCGCGGGCAAGGTAATGTGGGGCATCACCTCGGTGGAAGAGGTGATGCTCGTGACCGCTGAGGACAAGGAGTAAAGGGGCCTCCGCATGCCGGTCTTTCAGTACAAGGGGTTTGACAGCAAGGGCAAGCCGGTAGGCGGCATCAAGGACGCCGACAGCCCGCGCACCCTGCGGCAGAACCTGCGCCGCGACGGCATCCTCATCACCGAGGTCAAGGAGGCGGCGACTCCCAAGGGCGGCGGCGGCGGCAGCATCCCGAGCAGCAGCGCCGCGCCGGCGTCCGCCGAGGACTTCGGCGACGCGCTGCTCACCATGCTGTCGCCCGGGCGCATCCGCAGCTGGATGGCGGTGCGCGGCGACGCCAACCCGCAGCTCATCGCGATCATTACGCGGCAGCTCGCCTCGATGCTGCGCGCCGGGGTGCAGCTCGCCGAGTGCCTGACCGCGCTCATCGAGCAGGCAGAGCGCCCGGGCCTCAAGCGCGTGCTCTCGGATCTGAAGGTGCAGGTCAACGAGGGCGTGTCGCTGTCGGGGGCCCTCGCACGTCACCCGCGCTTCTTCGGCGATCTGTACGTACACCTGGTGGCGGCCGGCGAGGCGGCGGGCAACCTGGAGGCGGTGCTGTTCCGCCTGGCGTCGTTCCTTGAGGCGCAGAACCGCCTGCGCGGCAAGGTCGTCTCGGCGCTGTTCTACCCCCTCATCATGAGCGTCATCGGCGGCGGCATCCTGATCATGCTGATGACCACGGTGGTCCCCAAGGTGACGGCGATCTTCGCCGACACCGGGCGGGCGCTGCCGATCAATACGCAGCTCCTCATCTTCGCCAGCAGCGTGGTCACCGACTACCTGTGGCTGCTCGCGATCTTCATCGTCGTCGCGGTGCTGCTGTTCCAGCGCTGGCTGCGCACCCCCGAGGGGCGCTTCAAGTGGGATCGGCTGGTGCTCAAGCTGCCGGTGTTCGGCGACCTCGCCCGCAAGGTCGCGGTGAGCCGTTTCGCCAAGACCCTGTCGACGATGCTCGCCTCTGGCGTGCAGCTCCTGCGGGCGATGGAGATCGTCAAGAACGTCCTTGGCAACGCGGTGCTCACCAAGGTAGTCGAGGAGGCCCGCGAGTCGATCCGCGAGGGCGAGTCGATCGCCCAGCCGCTGCGCCGCTCGGGCGAGTTCCCGGTGATCGTCTGCCACATGATCGCGGTCGGCGAGCGCAGCGGCCAGCTGGAGCAGATGCTCGAGAACGTGGCCACCGACTACGACCTGGAGGTCGACATGCAGATCTCGCGCCTGACGACGCTGCTCGAGCCGCTGATGATCCTCGGGATGGGCGGCTCGGTCGGGTTCGTGGTGATGTCGATCCTGCTACCGATCATGCAGATGGCTGATTTCGTGCAGTGACGCCCCGTCGCTGCGCCGCGATATACAAGTTTCCAGCAAGGAGAGCGCGATGACCTACCTGCCCGCAACCGCCCCCCTGTCGACGTTCCACAAGGTCCTCCTGGTCCTGCGCGAGCGCGCCGCCCGCCGTGCCCGGGACCGGGCCTGCGTCCGCCGGCAGCGCGGCTTCAACCTGATCGAGATCATGGTCGTTCTGACCATCATCAGCATGCTGATGGGCGCGGTGGGCTTCGGCGCCTTCGCGATGCTCGAGAAGGCGCGCAAGAAAGAGACGCGCAACATCATGCACGCCATCGAGAACGCGCTCGTGCAGTGGCAGACCGAGAGCACCGACGCCTGCCCGCCGGCCCTCAACGACCTGGTGACGCGCAAGATCCTCAACAAGGATCCCAAGGACGGCTGGGGCCGCCCGTTCCAGTTCAAGTGCCCCGGTGAGCACGGCAACGAGATCGACCTGGTGAGCCTCGGCAAGGACGGCAAGGAAGGCACCGCCGACGACATCAAGAGCTGGGAAGACGAAGACGCAGTGAAGAAGTAGCGGCAAGGAGGCACGGGCCAGTCATGGTGGCGGTGGTGGACATAGGGGCGGCCGGGGGCGTCCCCGGCGCGCGGCGGCGGCCGAGACGACGGAGCGAGGCGGGGTTTTCTCTCATCGAGATCCTCGTCGTCCTCACCATCGTCAGCGTCGTCTCGGCGGGGACGATCATCGGCTTCCGCAGCCTCATCAAGAGCGAGCTGCGCAGCCAGGCGAGCAAGCTGGCGGCGGCGATCCGTTACAGCTACGACCGCGCGATCTCCACCGGCGCCTTCTACCGGCTGCATATAAACCTCGATGACCAGACCTACCAGCTGGAGCGCTCCGAGAACCGCGTGCTCTTGTGGCAGAGCGAGGACGGCGGGCGCAAGGGGCGCGGCCTCGATCTCGACAAGGAGAACAAGAAGGCCGAGGAGGACGAGCGGGCGCACGGCGCCAACGTGCCCAAGGAGCTGACCCCGCCGTCGCCGCGCCGGCCCAAGTTCGCCGAGTACAAGGACAGTACGCTCCCCAAGGTGCGCCTTGGCCGGATAAAGATCCTCGACCTTTTTACCCCCCGTCAGCCCGAGCCGTACCAGAGCGGCCACGCCTACCTGCACTTTTTCCCCGACGGCCACACCGAGCGCGCGATCATTCACCTCGGCGTCGACGCGGCCGACGACAGCCAGTACACCCTGCGCGTCTACGGGCTGACCGGGCGCGTCGAGATCCTGGCCGGGCGGGTGCCGCCGCCGCCGGACTTCGATCCGGTCGACTCGGCGCAGCAGCGGGGTGACAAGTGAGGCGGGCGGGCAAGGTGCGGCGGGCGGCGGGCTTTACCCTGCTGGAGGTGATGATCGCGGTGGCGATCCTCGCGGTGTCGCTGATGGCGCTGTCGCTGACCATGATCCGCAGCCTGCGCGCCAGCAACCACGCGCGCCTTATGACCCAGGCGACGTTTTTGTGCCGGCTGAAGTTCGGCGAGCTCGAGAACGAGTTCGTCGTCGAGGGCTTCAAGGACGACGCCGGCACGGTCGAGAAGAAGGGCGTCTTCGACGACCCGCTGTTCAAGAAGTTCAGCTGGTCCTACACGATGCAGAAGATCGAGCTGCCGAGCGCCGACAAGATCCAGACCGCGGCGACCAAGCTGATCCAGGACAAGCAGAAGGCGGCCGGCGAGGCGGCGTCCGAGGCGGGCGGCGGACCGCGCGGCAGCGCCGGAGCCTCGGCCAACAGCGGCGGACTGTCGGGGAGCCTGGGCGGGGTGCTGGGGCCGGTCAAGCAGATGCTCGAGCAGGGCATCCGCCGCGTCAGCATGCGCGTTACGTGGAGCGAGCCCGGCCTGCCGGACCAGAAGGTCGAGGTGGTGACGTTCTACACCGATCTGCGCCGCATCCCGCTGACGCCGCAGTTCGGCGCGGGCACCGGCACGGGTACCGGGACCGGTACGGGCACCGGGACCGGCACAGGCACCGGGACCGGTACGGGCACCGGCACGACCAAGACCCCGAGCACGACAAGGTGATTCGCAAGTGATGCGCCGGCAGCTCATACAGATCCGCGGACGGCTCGCGGCGCCCTGGCGGCGCCCGGCGGGGATGCGCCGGCACGCCCGGGCCGAGCGCGGCTTCAGCCTGCTCGAGATCATGATCTCGATCGGCATCCTGACGACGATCACCGTGCTCACCTGGGCGTCGCTGCAGCAGACCTTCCGCACCAAGAGCTCGGTCGAGGCGCGGATGTCGCGCTACCGGGTCGGCCGCCTGGCCATGGATCGCATCCTGCGCGACGTCCAGATGTCCTACCTGTCCAAGAACATCATGATCGGCACCGAGGCGACGCCGCGCACCTTCTTCGACGGCGCCCGCAAGCCCGACATCGACGAGCTGCGCTTCACCTACTTCGGCCACCAGCGCCTGTACGCCGACTCCAAGGAGGCCGACACCGCGGCCGTCGGCTACTTCGGCCAGCGCGACCGCGCCGATCCGCGCAAGCTGGTCCTGTGGCGCAAGGAGACGCGGCGCATCCAGGCCGACCGCTTCGACAACATCCCCGGCGAGACCGAGGTCCTCTGCGACGACGTGGTGCGGCTGGAGCTGTCCTACTATCACCCCGACCGCAAGGAGTGGCTGGACAACTGGCGCACCTCGCAGGCCGACGGCTTCCCCGACCGCCTGCCGAGCCGGGTGCGGGTCAAGCTGATCGTCCACGACGACACCGGCCAGGACCTCGCGTTCGCCAGCGAGGTCCGCATCGCCATGTTCCAGGCCCTCGACTCCTCGACGCAGCATTAACCAGTGAGGCCCCTGTGCAGACCCCAGCCGAGTCCGTAGCCGCAGCGACTTCGATCCCTCCCGGGACCGGCGGGGGCGCCGCGGTTGCGGCCGGGCGCTGGGGGTGGCTCG
>DAOMZC010000403.1:0-6140 GCA_035437965.1 Pseudomonadota bacterium | reverse complement strand
CCAGCGCCCCATCTCCTCGCCGAGCTGCAGCAGCCGCGCCGCCGCCGTCAGCCGCTCTGGGCCCAGGCCGCGGGTGCGCTCGATCAGGCTCTGCCGCGCCGCGGCGTCGCCGCTCTGGGCCAGGCAGGCGAGGACCTTCTGCTGGACCTCTTCGGGCGGCTGGGCGTGCTGCAGGTAGCGCCGCAGCAGCAGCGCCGCTTGCGGCGTCGCGCCGTCCTCACACAGGAGCAGCGCGGCGTTGAACTGTACCGCCGGGTCCTGGGCGCCCAGCGCCTCGACCAGGTGCTGCTTCCCGCTCGGCTCGCGGAGCTGCCGCAGCGCGCCGGCCAGCGCCACCTTGAGCAGCGGCGGCGGCGAGTCACTGAAAGCGGCGAGCAGCGCGCCGACCGAGCCCGGATCGGCGAGCTGCCCGAGCGACTCGGCCGCCTGGATACGCAGCTCGAGATCGGGGTCGCGCACAAGCGGCGTGACCTCGCTGCTGAGCGACGCATCGCGACTCTGCCCGAGCGCGACCAGGGCCTCCCGCCGGAGGTTCTTGGGAGCCGCGGGCTGCACCGCCGCGTGCAGCTCGGCCACCGCCTGGGCGCGCAGCCGCGCCAGCTCCCCCGGCTGCAGGTGCGGTCGCTCGACCCGGGTCACCGCCCGGTAGACCCCTGCCGCCACCCCAAGCGCCAGCCCGACCACCGTCAGCACCAGCGCCCACAGCGGCACCCGCCGCTTCCCGATGAGCAGGCCCGAGCCGGGCAGCTTCCCGTCGAGGACCGCCGCATGCTCGGCGGTCAAGAGCCGCTTGTCGCCGCGGGCGATCAGGATCAGATCGAGCTCGCGCTCCAGGGCCTGCTCGACCGCGGCCATCGAATCAAAGCGCTGCTCCGGATCCTTGGCCAGGAGCCGCAGGATCGTCTGCTCCAGCGTGCTGCTAATCCCCGCTGCCGGAGCGAGCTGGCGCGGCGGCACCGGCACCGTCTGCGGGTCGCTGTGCTTGAGCATGATCTCGATCGCGGTCTTGCCGACATACGGAATCTTTCCGGTCAGCATCTGATACAGCATGCAGCCGAGCGCATACTGATCCGTCCGCGCATCTATGTGCTCGCCCTTTACCTGCTCGGGCGACATATAGGCGGGAGTTCCCATCACAGTCCCGGGCAGGGTCAGGTTCTTCCCGGCCGCGGCGTGGTGGTCTCCGCTGCTTCCCAGCTTGTCGAGCGGCGGCGCCGACGCGCGGGCGGCCTCCAGCGGCGAGAGCGCGGGGCCGCTTGTCTTTAGTACCTTGGCGATGCCGAAGTCGACGATCTTGACGAAGTCCGGATTCCCATCCTGCTCCACAAGGAGTACGTTGGCCGGCTTGATATCGCGGTGCGCGATGCCGCAGTCATGTACGGCGCGCAGGCCGCGGGCAATCTGGACCGCGATGCGCAGCGCCCGCAGCAGCGGCAGCGGCCCCTTGTCCACCTCGTCCGAGAGCGGGCGGCCCTTGAGGAACTCCATCGCCAGATAGTTCCGCCCATCGGCGAGCTGGCCGAAGTCCGAGATATAGACCGTGTTCGGGTGACGGACCTTGGAGGCAATCTTGGCCTCCCAGAGGAATCGGTCGTGGTCGTCGGCGCCGCGGTGCCGTAGCAGGACCTTGATCGCGACCTTGGTATCGAGCGCGCGGTGGCGGGCCTGGTACACCGCGCCCATCCCGCCGCGGCCAAGGAGCTTCTGGACCTCGAAGCGGTCGTTGATGAGGGTCCCCAGGAGATCATCGGCCGGCTCGGGCGGGGGAGCCGGCTGCGGGTTCGGAGGCGCGGTGGCGCCGCTCGGGTCCACCGGCTCCTCGGCGTCCGGGCTCAGGGTTGGGCTGAACTCGGGACGGGCGGGGCTATGGCAGGAGTGAGCGGTGCCGGCGGCGTAGGTCAGGCCGCAGCGGGGGCAGAGGTCGGTGGCGACTGAGTCTTTGGCCGATGCGGGCGCTGGCGGTTTCGGTGTATCGGCCATGATGTCGGAGCGCCGGCTCAGTCGGATGAGCAGGGGCGGGGTCCTGCGGGCACGCAGGGTGCGGCTGGTTCCTGACGGAGGCTGCCACCGCGCTGCCGGTTAGCCGTCGCTCTATTTTAATATACCACTTCTGCCTCTGCCCACGCGTCGGTGTTCCGGCATAGCTGGCATATCTGGCATATCTGGCATATCTGGCGCGCTGCGCCGTTGCCCGAGAGGCCGCGCGCACAGGCGCTTACATGTCTTGTGCGCCCCGCCGGCGCTTCAGTTGACCCGCACGGGCAGCTCCATCCAGTCGAGGCCCCCCCGGCTGTCGCGGAGTACGACCCACAGCGTGCCGGTGCCGGGCTGCGCGGGGAGGGACCAGGTGTTCTCGATTAGCGTCGGCACCGTGGGCCCCGCCTGCCCCGCTTGCCCCGCTAGCTCTGGCGGCGCGGCGGTATGCCCCAGCGCGAAGCTTCCGAAGGTGGCAAACCAAGCGGCCTGCAGCGATTCGGTCTGGTCGATAAGCGCCTGCGGAAAGTTTGGGAGCTGCGGCGCGACGACTGGAAAGCGCTCGGTCGAGTCGGCGCTGAAGCGGGCGTGCAGCTGCACGGCGCGGCTCCGCGGCAGCGCCTCGGCGGGCAGCGGTGTGCCGTCCGCCGCGTCGCTCAGTTCGATCCGTAGGAGCTGCGGGTTGCGGTTTGGCAGGTAGCGCGCCCGGTAGGCGGCGGCGAGCTCGGAGGTCACTCCGGCGAGCCCGCACTGGATGCGCAAAAGCCCGATCGCCGTCTGCCGGGCAGTGCGCGCCCGCACCGGCTGGTAGTAGCCACCGGTGCTGTCCGGCTCACGCGGGCGGGAGGGCGGCTCACCGGCGCGGGCGGGCGGCAGCTCGGGGCCAAACCGCGCGCAGCCGTCCGCGGGCAGGACTACCGCTGCCGGCCCCGGGCCGCGCGCCACGACCTGGGCGCCATCGCGCAGGCAGGAATCACTTATGACGTTGTTATCTACAGGCGGCTTGGGAGCGGTGCAGAAGGCCCACTCGATGTCCTGTTCTTCCGCAGGGACCGGCGCCGCAGTGGCCAGGAGCAGCCGAAGCGTCACCGGCTGGCCGGGCAGCGCCTCGGCCGGCTCGCTGCGCACGCCGAGGACCCGGGGCGACTTTAGGAGCGACGGCGGCTCGCCCGGCTCGGGCAGGCAGCCGGTCAGCGCGACAAGCAGCGGCAGCGCGCGAAAAAGGAGTCCGGCCGCGCGCATCAGAACCCGAGCCGCGCGCCGAGCACGGCGAGAATCGGCAGGCCGGTAATGTAGTCCTGACTCGCGAAGTCGAAGCGATAGACAACCTCTTCCGCGTTCTTCTGATACGTCAAGTTCTGTACCTCCAGATAGATCATCAGAGTCAGCCGGCGGAGCGCGAAGGTCCGGTCCACCCGCAGATCGAGCTGCACGAAATCGGGCAACCGGGTCGAGTTCGGCGCGCCGAACACCGGCTGATAGACATCGTCGCGCGCGTTGTAGAACGCGCCGCTGACCGGAGTGCGCGGGAACCCCGAGCTGTAGCGCAGCCGCAGACCCAGGCCAAAGCCGCGCAGCTCGTAGCTGCCGACCACGGTCAAGGTGTGGGTCTGGTCGTAGTCCAAAAGACGCGGCGCTCCGCCCGGGGTGTCGCTCCTTTCGCTGCGGCTGAGCGTGTAGGCCACCCAGCCGGACAGACGGCGCCACGGCGCCAGGCGGACGAGCAGCTGGCCGCCGTAGCTCTGGCCGCTCCCGTCCGCGGTCAGCGTGGCCGCCAGCGGCGGGGTCGGCAGCGGGCTGCGCGCGGCCAGCCCATCCAGGTAGCGGTAGAAGCCGACAACCTCCAGCCGCAGCGCGAGCGTGGCCTGAACTGCGGCGCCCGCGGTCACGTGAACTGCGCGCGCAAGCCCGAGCTGCGGGTTGCCAAAGACCGCGCTCAGGTCCTCCGGGGCCGGCGGCTGGTGATACAGGCCCGCGGCGACCGACACGGTAAAGCGGGCGCGCGGCTTGAGGCTGACCTGGAGCCTCGGCTCGGCCGCCCAGGCGAAGCGCCGGGCGCCGATGGGGAGCGTGGCGCCGACCCGCGGGGTGAGGCGGCTCACATCCAGCACATAGGCGCCAAGGCGCAGCCCGGGAGTCAGGGTCAGCGGACCGAGTCGCAGGGTAAGCACTCCGTACGGCGACAGATCGCCCTGGTGGGTGGAATAGGAATCGGCGTTCACTTCGGTGCCCGGCGGCTGGCCGAACACCGCGCGGTCGCCTTCGCGCGCCGGCCGCGTCAAGGTGCCGGCGCGCGCCTGCGCGGACAGCGCGCCCTGGGCGTCAATCCCGACGACCAGGCTCACCCGGCGGGAAATGGTCTGGCGGTAGCTGGCGCGCAGTCCGTACCCGTAGGTCGCGCTGGAGAGCTGGCTCGGGACCGCGCCGAAAGCGGCAGAGTACTGCCGGGCGTCGAAGCCGAACCATGGCGTCAGCGAGAGCTCGGAGCCGTCG
The DNA here is from genome assembly GCA_035437965.1 of Pseudomonadota bacterium. Classification (GTDB taxonomy): domain Bacteria; phylum Myxococcota_A; class Polyangia; order Palsa-1104; family JAEUJZ01; genus CALFML01. The sequence continues at coordinate 1,673 of DAOMZC010000403.1, read as the reverse complement.
GCGGGCCGCCTTGTGTAGCGCAGGCTGGCGCGGTAGAACGTGCGCTGCCAGGTCTCGCTCTGGGCCAGCGCGGCGTCCGCGATCGTGTGAGCGCGGCGAAGCTCGTCTCCGGAAGCGAGCAGCGTTGCCGCAAGCTGTTCACCGCTGCGCAGCGCGGCAGTGGCGACCAGCTGATAGTCGTAGTACCGCGGCAGCGGGAAGTAGTCGCCGACCTTGTCGCCCGCCACCTGCTGCAGCAGGCGGTCGAGGTAGCTGTAGCGGCCCGCGACCAGCAGCCGCAGCCGCGGCCCGAGCGCCACCGACAAGCTCGCCGAAGCGTCCAGCGGATCGACGGCCAGCGAGCCGTGGATGCCCGGGGCGACCGGCTGGGTGGTCACCCGCACGACCCCGCCCAGGGCGCGACCGAGCTCGGCCCCATAGGCGCCCGGCTGCACCGCCAGCTCCTTGACCAGCACCGACGGCACGACCGTGCGCAGGCCGCCCAGATGGTACAGCGCCGGTACCTCGACGTCATCGACCAGCACCCGCGTGTCCTGCGGCGCCGCTCCCCACAGCACGAGCTGACCGCTGCCGAGCGCTGCGCGCGCCACTCCCGGGACGGCCTCCACCGCGCGCAGGCTGTCATCGGCGGTGCCGGGGAGCCGGCGTCCCTCATCGGCGGTCACCACCGTGACGCCGAGCGCCGCCGGTTCGCGCCGGGCGCGCACCACGGTCTGGTACAGCGGGCGAGCGGCCGGTGCAGGAGTCATCATTTGATCTGCCGGTCGAGCGGCTGGTGCAGGAGCCACCGCGCGATCCGCCGGGCGCGCAGCGGGTGCAGGAGTCACCGTGTGATCTGCCGGGCGAGCAGCCGGTGCAGGTGCCACCGCGCGATCCGCCGGGCGCGCAGCGGGTGCAGGAGTCACCGTATGATCTGCCGGTGCAGGAGCCGCCGCCTGATCCACTGAGCGCGCAAGCCGGTCGGGCGCGGTCGGCACGTCGGCGCTGGCTCCCTGGGCGAGGAACAAGAAGCCGGCACTCAGGACGGACCGGACGGCGCGCTCGGGCGCCGGCGAGCCGCGGCCGTGACCCAAGAGCGAAGCCCTCACTTCACGTCGAACTCCAGCGCCAGCACGCCGGCGCCCAGTCCGTGTCCGCCGCGCGTCGCCGCTGCGGTGCTCTGGCCGCTCGCCTGCGCGTCCAGGACACCGTCCCGGTACAGCTGCAGGGTCCACACGGCGGAGTCTCCCCGGCAGAGCGAGGCGGTGTCCACCCGCACCCGGTAGTGACCGCGCGGCGGCGCGCTCGACCAGATGACGTCCTCCCGCTGCCGCCCATCTATTACGCACTGCGCGTTGGAGTCGAAGTCGAGTCGCCCCGCGCGCGCCTGCGCCCCGGGGTCGACAGGCTGCCCGGGCGGCGGGCGGTAGCCGGTCTTCATTCCGCTCCAGATCTCGGTCCCATCGGGCTGCTCGACGTGCACATCCAGATCGACCTGGGTGTCCCAGCGCAAGCTCACGACCAGAGCCCCCGCGGGAGCCGCCGCCGCCAGCACCTCCAGCTCCAGCTCCGCGAGCGGCCCCGGACGACCCTCGGCGTCGCGCCCCTGCGACCGCAGCGCGCGCCGACCCGGCGGCAGCGTGGCGGCAAAGCAGAGCTGCGCGGCGAACGTCGGCTCCTCGGGCGCCGTAATC
>DAOMZC010000402.1:0-6143 GCA_035437965.1 Pseudomonadota bacterium | reverse complement strand
GAGTGCCTGTTCCTGAGCACGAAGTTCAGCGCTGCGAGCGCCGAGCTGGCAGCGCTGCGCGAGCACGCCCGCACAGACCTCGAGCACGCCCGCTTGCAGCTTCTGGAGGTCTCGCTGCACTTCGTCCAAGGGGACTTCCGCGCCTGTATCGCCACCGGGCGCGCCGCCCTGCAGCTGCTCGGGGTCGCGATTCCCGTGTCGGAGGCCGAGCACCCGGCGGCGCTCGGTGCGGTGCTGGCCGAGATCGCCGCCAACCAGCGCGGTCGCACGCCGCGGGAGCTCCTGGACGCTCCCATCATGACCGATCCCGAGCAGCAGCTGGTCGCCGAGCTGCTCACCAAGCTGGTCGCCGCTGCCTACTCGACCAACATGAACACGTTCGCCCTGGTGGCGGCCCAGCTCGTGAACTGCTCGCTCAAGCACGGCAACTGTCCGTCGTCCTCATTTGGCTACTCGATCTACAGCCTGCTCCTGGCCTGCATGCTCGGGCGTACCGCGGAAGCGCAGGCGTTCTGCCAGCTCGGGCTCGCGCTGCTCGAGAAGCTGCCGAGCGCCAGCCTGATCAGCAAGGTCTACTTCACGACCGGAATGATCTGCCATCGCTTCGAGCCGCTGCGCGCCGCCCTCGGCTATTACGAGCGCTCGCTGGCGGCGTGCCTGGAGCACGGCGACCGCGAGTTCTTCGCCTCCGCCTACTCGGTACCCAGCCGGCTGCTGTTCTTCACCGGCGCGGAGCTCGCGGAGGTCCGGGCGAACACGGATCGCTGTCTGGCCCTCGATCCGCGCACGCTGGGCGTCATCGGTCCGCGCATGGTCTGGGCGCAGCGAGCAATCGCCCTGCACCTGCTTGGGGATCCGCGCGCTCCCGGACCTGCTGAGGAGCAGGCCGAGGAGCAGACGCTGGCGGCGGCGCAGCTGCCGATGGCCACCTGCTTCTTCTCTCTCACCAGGCTCTTGCGCCTGTATCTGTTCGAAGAGTATGCGCCGGCGCTCGCGGCGGCCCTGGCTACCGAGCAGCTGGCGTGGAGCATCGTCGGTCAGTGCCCGGAGATGGACCTGCCGCTGTTCGCCTCCCTTGTGCGCACGGCGCTATATCCGACCGCGACGCCGGCCGAGCAGGCGCTGTATCAAGCGGCGATCGCCGGCCACCGCGCCCAGCTGGCGGCGTGGATGGAGAGCCACGAGGGCAACTACCAGCACCGGCTGCTCCTCGTCGATGCCGAGCTGGCCCGCATCAGCGGTCGCGCCGACACGGCGATCACCCTGTACGAGCAGGCGATCACCGCGGCGCGGCGCAACGGCTTTCCCCACCACGCGGCGCTCGCCAGCGAGCTGTGCGCCCGATTTCACCTCGAGCGGGGCCGGCAGGAGCTCGCCGGGTTCTATCTGCGCGAGGCGCTGCACGGGTACAAGCGCTGGGGCGCGCAGGCCAAGGTGCAGCTGCTGCAACAGCGCCATGCCGCCCTGCTCGCCGCAGATCGCGAGTTCGCCGATGCGCGCGCGGCGGCCCCCGATCACCCGGTCAGCGCCAAGCTGCTGGATATGAACACGGTGCTGCACACCGCCCAGACCCTGGCCAGCGAGCTCGATCTGGAGCGCGTGCTGCAGCAGCTGATGGGCATCGTGCTAAGAGACGCCGGGGCGCAGCGCGGCTTCCTGCTCATCCCGCGGGGCGAGCACCTCGTGCTCTCCGCCACCATGCGCACCGAGCCGGACGAGGTGAAGGTCGGCCTGCAGCAGCCGCTCGCCAGCGACTGCGAGCTGGCGACCACGGTGGTCTACTACGTGGCACGCTGCCGCGAGACGGTAAACCTCGATCACCCGAGCGCCGATCGGCGCTTCGCCGCCGACCCGCACATCGCGGCGCGCGGGCCCAAGTCGATCCTCTGTCTGGCGCTCCTGCATCAGGGGCGGCTGACCGGAATCCTCTATCTGGAGCACCGCGGGGCGCACGCCGCGTTCTCGCCCGAGCGCCAGGAGCTCCTGCGCCACCTGTCGGCGCAGGCCGCCACGGCGATCGAGAACGCCGAGCTGTACGCCGAGCAGCAGCGGACAAGTCAGGAGCTCAAGCGCTCCAATCAGGAGCTGGAAGCGCTGATCGCCCAGCGAACGAGCCAGCTCAGCGAGAGCAACGCGCACCTGGTGCAGACCACCCGGCAGCTCAAGGAAGCCAACGAGAGGCTGCAGCAGGAGCTCGCCGACCGGATGCGCTCCGAGCAGGCGCGGACCGTGCTGCAGGAGGAGATCATCCGCGTCCAGACCGCGCGCCTGGCCGAGATGGCCACACCGGTCATTCCCATCACCGATGAGATCATGGTGATGCCGCTTATCGGCACTGTCGATGCCCAGCGCGCCCACCAGGTGCTGCAGACGGCGCTATCCGGCGCCTCCAGCCACCGCGCCAAAGTGGTGATCCTCGACATCACCGGAATGACCAAGATCGACGGCGCGGTCGCTCAAACCCTGGTCAGCACGGCCAGCGCGCTGCGGCTGCTCGGGTCGCGGATGATCCTGACCGGGCTGCGGGCAGAGTTCGCCCAGCTGCTGGTCGGCCTCGACATCGAGCTGGGAGCGATCCTGACGCACAGCACGCTGCAGCGCGGCATTGCTCACGCCTATCAGCTGATTGACAAGCGTGCGCCCGGGTCACCCCGGCGCTGAAGCCGGTGACGGCGCCGGTTACAGGCAGCTCGCCGGTGGCAGCACCGTGGGATCGGCCGGCTGCTCGCGCCACAAGGTCTGCGGCTGACTCCGCGGGCCGGCGTACGGATCGACGACCGCGCCGCCGCGCAGGACGCTCAGGTGCAGGTGCGGCAGCGAGGAGCGGCCCGAGCTGCCGATGCGGCCCAGGCGCTGCCCGCAGGACACGTCCATGCCCACGGTCACCGCGACCGAGCCCTTCATCATGTGGTGGTACTCGGTGCGCAGCGGGGCGCCGGCGTAGTCCGCATGCGCGATGACCACGTGGTTGGATTTCATCTCGTGGCCGTCGCAGCTGACGTCGCCGAGCTCGATGCTGGCGTGGCAGCGGTCGTAGTGGCCGTCCTCGACCGCGATGACCCGCCCGGGGCTGGCGGCGACGATCCAGGCGCTGCCGGCGTCCATCGCCTTGAAGCCGCCGGCGAGGATGAAGTCGGAGCCCTCGTGACCCGCGTAGCAGAATGGGAAGGACTGGCCGGCGTAGTTCTGACAGACGATGCGATCCATGCTGGGCGTTACGTTGTGATCGACGCCAAGGATGATGCTGGAGTCGATGGCGCCCGGATCCTCGACCGCCATGCGCAGCGGCCCCCCGCGCAGCGGCGCCGCCGCCGCATCGCTGCCGGCCGGCGCCAGATCCCCGGCACCGCCGTCCGGTTCAGAGTCCGCAACCGGAGTACAGGCACCCAGAAAGAGAGTCATCAACCAGCAAGCGCGCTTCATGCGGCGCACCGTAACACAGTCCCCTGCCCGCTCCCATGCCGTCCTGTCCCGGTCCTACGGAGTCAGCTCGGCGAGATAGCGCGGCGCCAGAGCGGGCAGCACCCACTCGGCGGTGAGCCAGTCCAGGGCGACGGGCGCCTCGCGCAGCGCGCGGTCGACGGCGAGCACGCGCGCGACCTCGGCCGGCGCGGTCCCGGCGGCGCGTCCGTAGGCGCGCGCATACAAGACCCAGTTGGACAGCTCGTAGCGGTGCAGCAGCGGTCCGAAGCGGTGCTCGTCAAAGGGAGCCAGCGCGACCAGGGCTTCCTCGGCGCTGCCACAGGCCAAAAGGGCCAGCGTGGCATCCCACAGGAGCTCGCGCAGCTCGGCGAAGGCGCGCTCGGGCTCGCGGGCGATGCAGTGCAGCAGCGCCGAAAAATCGGCCGCGCTAAGCCCAGCCCCCTCGGCGGCCTCGGCCATGGCCGGGACCTGGGTCTCTAGGAACGAGGAGTCCGCCGCGAAGCCGAGGAGCCGCCCGACCAGGTAGACATCGAACGCGCTCGCGATCGCCTCGCCCAGAAACAGCGCCTCGGGCGACTGCGGCGCGCCGGGCGCAGCGCCGAGCGCGCGGCTGGCCAGGTAGTGCCACGCGGCGTGCGCGACGACGTCCGCCGGCAGGTGCCGATCGACCAGCACGTCGCCCCCGGCATCCGCCCCCCAGAACGTCAGGTTGAGCAGCAGCGCCCGATCCCAGCGGCCGGCAAGCCCCGGCGGCAGCACGCGGAAGCGGTACCCGGCTCGGCGCAGAATCTCTTTCAGATCGGCGTACAGGCCCACGTGCCGGAACGCCGGCTCGTCGTCGATCGTCAGGCGTTCGATTGTGCACTCGGAGAACTTCGGCGCTTTGCGGCGGGACATCCGCGGACAGTATCACAGGACGATCGAGGGGTCAGCAGCAGGAAGGCACCTGTCTGGGCCAGCGGGCATCCCTTAGAGCTTCAGGTTCCAGTCTATGTCATGCTCACCCTTGAACATGAAGGTGACGGTTCCGCTCTTTTTCTTCTTCTTGCTCGACGCCTTGCAGTCGAACGACTCTCCGGCGGGAATATAAAGAGTCTCGGCGCCGCAGTCGATCTCGATCTTCTGCTTGGTCGCCTTGGAGATCGTCGCGCTCAGATCCTGGGCGAACGGGCCGGGCGCGATGTCGGAGACGTTGATGGTGAACCCGTAGTGGCCCGGTTCGCCCTTCTGCTCCACGTCGATCTTCGCCTTGCGACCGTTGCCGAGGGCCGCCTCGCAGGCGAAGGACTTCGCGCCCTCGGCCGGCAGCGGGCAGGTCACCGCGGTGACGTTCTTTATCGGTCCGAACTGCTTGACCATGTGCGCTTCGAGCTGCTTCTTTATCGCCTCGCCCTTGGCGCGCGCCTCGTCCTTCTTGGTAAGCTCGTCGCCATCCACCGTCATCTTCCAGACCCCGTCCTGCTCGACCGGCGGCTTCTGTACGGCCAGCGTGATGTCGATGAGCGCGTCGATGACGATGTCGTTCCCTTTGAACCCGCCAAGCTTGCCGGTGAATTCCTTGGTCGTGTGGCCAGCCGCCTTCTCGTAGTGGACGCTCTTGTCGGCCTGGATGCTCAGGGTGATGCCCGGCGCCTGCCAGGTGCCCAGGTAGTCCTTCTTGTCGGTGCTAAGGAGCTCGGCGCTCGCCTTGGGCGCCTCGCCCCGCTTGCCGCCGCAGCCGCCGCCGAGAAGGCCGAAGGAGAGCAGCAGCGAGGCGAGTCCAAGTCCGTGAACCGTCAGCTTCGCTGCGCGTCTTGTCATGATCATGGGCAGACACTCCATTAGATACCCCGGGCAGAATGGAAGCCTCTGTCATGGTAGGGCAAATCCTCCCGCTCGGGGCAGGAAGTTTTTTTGGCGGTGGGCAGAGGCAGAAGATCCGGGTATACTGATAGTCATAGTCATACTCGAGGGAGGACAGATTGAAAACCATGCCATCCGAGCTACTTTGTCGGCAGACTGGGCAAGAGCCTGAGACATTTAGACCGGTTAGCTCGATGGGCAGCCGGTGGCTGCGGGCGCTGCGCGCTCCGGGCCTGGCGCTGGCCCTGATTGGGGGGCTCTTCGCCAGCAGCGGCTCCGCTTCGGCGCAGTCGGTGCAGGTGACCGTAAGTGGGCCGGTCGTCCACGCGCCGCCGCCCCCGCCGCGCGTGGTCGTGCAGCAGCAGCCGGTGGTAGTCGTTCGCCCGGCCCCGCGGGTGGTCGTCGCGCCGCCGCCGCCGACTCGAGTGGTCGTCGCGCCGGCGCCGCAGCGCGTGGTGGTAGTGCCCGCGCGGCCGGTGCGCGTATACCAGCCGGTGCCCGAGCCGTATCACGGCCATGGCCCTGGGTGGAAGCACGGCCACGGGTGGAAGCACGGCCACGACTGGCGCGGGCCGGGGCCCGGTCGCGGACCCGGCTGGAAGCACGGTCGCTACTAAGCGCAGCGACTAGCTGGTGACGCCGTCCGTCCTCGCGACCGCAGTGACGGGCGGGGGCGGCGGCTGAACATACGGTGGCGATCAGGCTCCTAACGAGCTTGCGGGGCTGGTAATACGGCCCATAGCGGCTGCGGATGGGAGAGAATCTGCTCGACGGCTTCCGCCAGGGTCTGGGCGCACAGCGTGGGCCTGATGGCGGGAGGCGGGCCGGGCAGGCGCGCTTGCTCGCCGATCCAGATGCTGGGGACCGCGGCGCGCTCC
>DAOMZC010000401.1:0-6147 GCA_035437965.1 Pseudomonadota bacterium | reverse complement strand
ACACTCTTTCCCTGCGCGTCGCTTTGCCGGGCGCCGGGTCGCTCCGCTTGAGAGGACCGAGCGGGCCGCGCCGGCTGACCGGGCCGCGCCGGTCGCGACGCCCGCGGGCGCGAGCGGTCCGCACGGCAGTTCGATCCAAGCGGCTGGTCAGGCGGCCGGCCAGGCGGCTGGCTCAACCCCCGACTTGAGCGATGGTCGGGTATCTCGCGCGCAGCGGCTGCGGCACGAGCGCAGCACCCAGATCCAGGCGGTGGCGCGCACCCTGTTCGCCCAGCGCGGCTACCACGAGACCTCGATCCAGGACATCCTCGATGGGGCCGGCATCGCCCGCGGCACCTTTTACCTTCACTTTGATAGCAAGCGCGCGATCTTCGATCTGCTCATCGACGATTTCCTCGTGCGCATCCAGTCGGTGCTCACCCCGGTGGATGTCCGGCCCGGGGCGCCGCCGCCGCTCCGCCAGCTGAGCGAGAACCTCGAGCGCACGATCGCCGTGCTCCACGATCGCCGCGATCTGACCCGCATCATCCTGCTCCTTGCCGAGGGCCTGGACGCCGACTGCGACGCCAAGATGGCCGAGTTCTACCGCCGCGTGCTCGACCTGCTTGAAGACGCGCTCGAGCGCGGGCAGAAGCTTCACCTCATCCGCCCGTGCAACCCGCGGATCGCCGCCCAAGCGGCGCTCGGCAGCCTCAAGGAAGTCATGCTGCAGTGGATCGTCCGCCGCGACAGCACCCCGGACGAGTTGCAACAGGTCTGCCACGAGCTGCTCGCCTACAGCCTGCACGGCCTTCTGAACCTGCACTCCGGCACCCCGGCCGCCGAGCCCGCGCCGCGCCACGGACAGTGACGCCGGCCCGGCGAAGCGCCACCGTGCCGAAAACCCCTTAAGTCAGACCAACCCCGAAGGAGATCATGGCCGCTCAATACATCTTCACCATGCAGAACCTGCGCAAGGTCGTGCCGCCGCAGCGCGAGATCTTGAAGGGCATCTGGCTGTCGTTTCTGCCCGGCGCCAAGATCGGCGTCATCGGCCAGAACGGCGCCGGCAAGAGCACCCTTTTGCGCATCATGGCCGGCGTCGATCAGGAGTTCCTCGGCGAGGCGCGGCCGGCCGACGGCATCCGCATCGGCTACCTGCCGCAGGAGCCGCAGCTCGATCCGACCAAGAACGTGCTGGAGAACGTCGCGGTCGCGGTCAAAGAGACCCGCGACCTGCTAAAGCGCTTCGAAGATCTGTCGATGAAGCTCGGCGAGCCGATGTCCGAGCAGGAGATGGACGTCCTTCTGGCCGAGCAGTCCAAGCTGCAGGACCAGATCGAGGCGTGCAACGGCTGGGACATCGATCGCACCCTGGAGATCGCGATGGACGCCCTGCGCTGCCCGCCGCCCGACGCCGACGTCACGGTGCTGTCCGGCGGCGAGCGGCGGCGGGTCGCGCTGTGCCAGGTGCTCTTGTCCAAGCCCGACATGCTGCTCCTCGACGAGCCGACCAACCATCTGGACGCCGAGTCGGTCGCCTGGCTGGAGAAGTTCCTCGAGAACTTCCCCGGCACCGTCGTCGCCATCACCCACGATCGCTACTTCCTCGACAACGTCGCCGGCTGGATCCTCGAGCTCGATCGCGGCGCCGGCATCCCGTGGGAGGGCAACTACTCCTCGTGGCTGGAGCAGAAGCAGAAGCGGCTGGCGGTCGAGGAGAAGCAGGAGTCGGCCCGCCAGCGCGCCCTCGCCCGCGAGCTTGAGTGGGTGCGCAGCTCGCCCAAGGCCCGCCACGCCAAGAGCAAGGCGCGCCTCACCGCCTACGAAGAGATGCTGCAGAAATCGCAGGAGGCGCGCATCGAGGTCGCCGAGATCTCGATCCCGCCGGCGCCGCGCCTGGGCGACAACGTCGTCGTCGCCGAGAAGCTCGGCAAGGGCTACGGCGAGCGGCTGCTCATCGAGGACCTCAACTTCCGCCTGCCGCGCGGCGGCATCGTCGGCGTCATCGGCCCCAACGGCGCCGGCAAGACGACCCTGTTCCGCATGATCGTCGGCCAGGAGAAGCCTGATAACGGCAAGCTGGTCATCGGCGAGACGGTCAAGGTCGGCTACGTCGATCAGAGCCGCGACGCCCTCAAGGGCGAGAGCAACGTCTGGCAGGAGATCTCGGGCGGCGCCGAGTTCTTCGACATGGGCAAGCGGCGGGTGCAGACGCGCGCCTACTGCGGCCAGTTCGGGTTCAAGGGCGGCGATCAGCAGAAGCTGGTCAAGCAGCTCTCGGGCGGCGAGCGCAACCGGGTGCACCTGGCCAAGATGCTGCGCACCCCCAGCAACCTTTTGCTCCTCGACGAACCGACCAACGATCTGGATGTCGACACGCTGCGCGGGCTCGAAGAGGCGCTGCAGAGCTTTGCCGGCTGCGCGGTGGTGATCAGCCACGATCGCTGGTTCCTCGATCGCCTGGCCACCCACATCCTGGCCTTCGAAGGCGACAGCAAGGTCGTGTGGTTCGAGGGCAACTACCGCGACTACGAGGCCGACCGCAAGCGGCGCCTGGGCAAGGACGCCGACCAGCCGCACCGCATCAAGTACAAGAAGCTCACCCACTAGGCCCCGGCGGGGAGCGGTCGCTCCGCTCCCTGGCCGGTCAAATCAAGGCTGCGGGGGGGCCTTCTTCTTGGCGCGCAGGCGCTCGCGCAGCCCGGGGGCGTAGCCGGGCTTGTTGACCTGGGGGGCGCGGGCCAGGGTCAGCGACTGCGCCGGGATGTCGCTTACCACCGTCGTGCCCGAGGCGATGATCGCGCCCTGGCCGACCCGCACCGGCGCCACCAGCTGAGTGTCCGAGCCGATGAACACGTCGTCCTCGACGATGGTCTTGTGCTTGGAGAAGCCGTCGTAGTTGCAGGTGATCGTCCCGCAGCCGACGTTGACCCCCTGGCCGATCTCGGCGTCGCCGAGGTAGCTCAGGTGGTTGGCCTTGCTCCCCTTGCCGAGCCGGGTCTGCTTGAGCTCGACGAAGTTGCCGACGTGGGCGCCCGACTCCAGGACGCTGCCCGGGCGCAGGTGCGAGAACGGCCCGAGCGCCACCTTGTCGCCGACGGTCGCCTCGGTGGCCACCGTGTAGGGCTTGATGTGGGTGTCGGCGGCGACGGTGACCGCGGTGAGGACGGACCCGCTGTCGATCGTGCAGCGCGCCCCGATTACGCAGCGGCCGCGCAGGCAGACGCCGGGGCCGAGCTCGGTGTCCTGGCCTATCTGGACCTCGTCGTCGATGTAGGTGGTGGCGGGATCGCGCAGCGTCACCCCGGCGCGCTGGTGCGCTTCGTTGATGCGGCGGCGCAGCACCGCTTCGGCAGTGGCCAGGTCGACGCGATCGTTTACGCCCAGGACCTCTTCGGGCGGCGCGCTCACCACCATCACCTCGTCGCCGGCCTCGGCGGCCATGGCCACCAGATCGGTCAGGTAGAGCTCGCGCTGGGCGTTGTGCGCGGTGACCCGGGACAGGGCCGAGCGCAGGAACTCGCCATCGACTACGTAGATGCCGGCGTTGATCTCGGCGATCTGGCGCTGCTCGGCGTCGCAGTCGCGATCTTCGACGATGCGCAGCGGCCGGCCGCTGGCGCTGCGCTGCAGGCGCCCGTAGCCGCGCGGGTCGGCGAGCGTCGTCGCCAGCATCGCCAGCTTGCGCCCCGCCGCCGCCTGCAGGAGCTGCTGCAGCCGCGGCAGCAGCAGAAGCGGCGTGTCGCCATATAAGATGAGGATCCGCTCGCGCTGCCCCGGCGCGGGTGCCGGCAGCTGCGGCAGCGCCGAGCGCACGGCATCGGCGGTGCCGCGCTGCTGCTCCTGGATGGCGATGCGCAGCTCGGGAACCTGCAGGGCGCGCTCGCGCAGCTGCGCCTCCACCTTGTCGGCCTGGTAGCCGAGCACGAGCGCGGTGCGGCTCACCCCGAGCGGCGCGAGCAGCCGCAGCGGATACTCGAGCATCGGCCGCCCGCACAGCCGATGCAGCACCTTGATCACCTGCGAGCGCATGCGCGTCCCAAGGCCCGCGGCAAGGACGATCGCGCTTAGGAACTCTGGCTGAGCAGTTTCGGTCATGGCTTATATTCTGTGGTGCCGCCCGGTTGCCGGCTAGCCCGAGTTGCCGGCGCCGGCCAGCCGAGCGGTCCTTTTCGCAGCACAGCTCTGCTATCATGCCCGGCCGTGAGCGCCGCCGAGCCGCCGAGCCATCTACGATCGTCCGAGGCGCCTTCCGCGGCGTCACCCGCAGACCCGCCGAGCCACGTATCTCCGTCCCCGGCGCCTTCCAAGACGTCACCCGGCCCGCAGTGGAGCTGGCCGGTGGCGCTGCTGCTCGCCCTGCGGCCGCGGCAGTGGAGCAAGAACCTGCTGCTCTACGCCGGGCTCCTGTTCACCCTCAATCAGGTCTGGAAGCCGCTGCAGCCGAGCATGTGGGCGGCGCTGTTGCGGTCGTCGCTGGGCGTGCTCCTGTTCTGCGCGGTGTCGGGCGGCGTGTACCTGCTTAACGACCTGCGCGATCTCGAGCAGGACCGGGCGCATCCGGTCAAGCGCCACCGGCCGCTGGCGCGGCGGCTCCTGCCGGAGTGGCTGGCGGTGCTCGCCGCGTTCGTGCTGCTCGTCGGCGGAGTCGGCGCCTGCTGGGCGCTGCGGCCGCTGTTCGGAGGGATCGCGGCGCTCTATATAGCGATGCAGGTCGCCTATACGCTCAAGCTCAAGCACCTGGTGATCCTGGACGTGTTCGTGATCGCGCTGGGGTTCGTGCTGCGGGCGATCAGCGGCGCGATCGTGCTTTACGCGCACATCTCGCCGTGGCTGTACATCGTCACGTTCCTGGCGGCGCTGTTCCTTGGGCTGTGCAAGCGGCGGCACGAGCTGGTGCTGCTCAACGCCGACGCGGCGCGCCACCGGCGGATCCTGCGCGAGTACTCGATCGAGCTCCTCGATCAGATGATCAGCATCGTCACCGCCAGCACCATCATGGCGTACTCCCTCTACACGTTCAAAGCCGAGGGACTGCCGGAGAACAACCTGATGATGCTGACCATTCCGTACGTGCTTTACGGGATGTTTCGCTACCTCTACCTCGTGCACAAGCGCAACAGCGGCGGCAGCCCCGAAGAGGTCCTCTTGCGCGACCGGCCGCTGCTGCTCGCTATCGTGCTGTGGGCGCTCACCGCGGCGACGATCCTGACGCTGGGCCGCGCGCCGGGCCCGACCTGACAGGCTGCAGAAAGCCGGGGCGGGCGGGCTGCTAGGCGGCGGTCACCACCGCGGCCACCTGCTCGACGTGGCCCTTGACCGAGACCTTGCCGTAGACGGCGCTCAGGCGGCCCTGCTCGTCGATGATGAAGGTCGAGCGGATGATGCCCAGGCTCTTTTTGCCGTAGAGGGTCTTTTCGCCAAAGGCGCCGTAGCGCTGCGCCACCTCGGCGCCGGGATCGGCGAGCAGGGTGAAGGGCAGGTGGTACTTCTGCTTGAACTTCTTGTGCGAGGCGACCGAGTCCGGGCTGACGCCGAGGACGACGGCGCTGCCGAGGGTCGGCAGGCGATCGCGGAAATCGCACGCCTCTTGGGTGCAGCCGGGCGTGTTGTCCCGCGGATAGAAGTAAAGGACGACCCGGCGGCCGCGGTAGTCGGCGAGCCGGTGGGTCTGATCATCGTCTCCGATCAGGGTGAAGTCGGGGGCGGGCTGGCCAACGCTGAGGGTGAGCTTGGTTGCCGTATCGGCTGTCGTGTTGGGCGTCATCGCCAGGCTTTTACCGCTCGCGGCACGGCCGGGTCAACGGCGGCGCCAGGCAAAATTTTCGGTCAAGCGGACCCAGGTACGAAAGTCGCTCCCGCTCACCGCGCAGCGCCCCCGCCGCTCTCCCCAGCTGGCGCCGCGCGTGCTAGGTTTCGCCCATGCCCGAGGCCAGCAGCGCCAAAAAGAGTGCGGCCAAGACTCCCGCCGCCCCGTCCCCTCCCTACGCCTGGAGCACGGCGACAAGCCCGACCGACACGTTCGTCGTCGCGACCTGGAACGTCAACTCGCTGCGCATGCGCCAGGAGCGCCTGCTCGTGTGGCTCAAGGAGCACCAGCCGGACGTCCTGTGCCTGCAGGAAGTGAAGCTGCAGGAGCCGGACTTTCCCCTCGTCGAGTTCCGC
>DAOMZC010000400.1:0-6149 GCA_035437965.1 Pseudomonadota bacterium | reverse complement strand
CCAGCGCCGCCGCCACCGAGGTCCCCGCCAGGCCGTCGCGCGCCTTGCACGACCAGGCGCACAGCCGCAGCCCGACCTCCTGCGCCGCGCCGACTACCTCGGGCGACAAGATCCCGATCGGCGGCCGGAACCAGCGCGGCTCGCGACCGCTGGCCGCCGCGATCACCGCCTGCGCCGTCCGCAGCTCTGCCGCCAGGCGCCGGCGCGGCGTGAACGCCGTCCACCACGAGTGACGGTGCGAGTGGCTCTCGATCTGATGCCCCGCCCGGGCGATCGCGGCGATGACCTCCGGGTGGCGCGCCGCTCGCTCGCCGATGACGAAGAACGTCGCGCGCGCCCCGTGCTGCGCCAGAAGCTCCAGGACCCGGGGCGTCGCTTCCGGGTCCGGGCCGTCGTCAAACGTCAGGGCGACCAGCGGCCGGTCGCCGGGACCGCGCAGCAGCGCCTGACCAAAGATTCCCGAGGGCGCATAGAAGCTGCCAAGGTGGGCGAGGGCCAGCCACAGCCCGCCGAGCCCCAGGCCCAGGCCCCCGGGCAAAATACCGGCGAGCCACAGCGCCCCCGCCAGCGGCGCCGCCCAGGTCACGATCAAAAAGATCCAGCGGCCAACCTGCGGCGGCCACTGCCGAGGTGAGCTGCCCCGGCCGTCAGCGACGCACGCGCTGGCGCTGTTTAGGGCACCGGCGCTGGCGCTGTTCTGGGCGCTGGCGCTGGCACTGGCACTGGCACTGGCACTGGCACTGGCACTGTTCAGGGCACCGTCGCTACCGCTGTTCTTGACGTTGGCGCTGTTGGCGCTGTCGCTGTTGGCGCTGTCGCTGTTGGCGCTGTCGCTGTTGGCGCTGTCGCCGGCGCTGGCGCTGGCGCTGTTGGCGCTGTCGCTGTTGGCGCTGTCGCTTTCGCCCTCTGGTCGTTGCGGGCCCATGCTCGGCCCAGCTTGCCATGGATCTACCATGCGTCTGGCCTGGATCTGGCCTGGATCCAGGGGCCCCGACACGGGCCCGGCACTGCCCCGACTCCCCGATAGTGTCCCGACACTCGTAGTATCGGTCGCGACCGCGTCTCCTCGATTGCCCCTTGAGAAGCGATCGGCCGGGCGCTTAAGATGCCCCCCTCATGCGACGCGCGCTCGTCACCGGTGGGAGTCGTGGCATCGGGCTGGCCATTGCCAAAAAGCTCGCTCACAGCGGGTTCTCCGTGGTCGTGACCTATGCGCATGACCCGGCGGGGGCCGAGGCCGCGGTCCATGCGGCGCAGGCCGAGGGGCTATCGCTCACCGCGGTGCGTTGCGACGTCAACAGCCCGCACGACTGGCAGGCGCTGCTCGGCCGCGGCACCCCGCTCTATGAAGAGGGGGTCGCGGTCCTCTGCCACGCCGCCGGCTTCACCCGCGACAAGCTGCTCATGATGATGCCGCCGGCCGAATTCGATGACGTGCTCGGGGTGCACCTGCGCGGCGGCTTCCTCGCTGCCCAGGCCGTGATGCGCGGGATGATCGCCGGGCGCTGGGGGCGGATGGTGTTCATCACCTCACCGACGGCAGAGCTCGGGCGCCGCGGCCAGTGCAGCTACGGCGCCGCCAAGGCGGGGCTCGGCGGGCTCATGCGGAGCCTGGTGTGGGAGGTGTCGCGGTTCCAGATCACCGTCAACTGCGTCTGCGCGGGGCTCGTCGACACCGCGCTGACCGGCGAGCTGCCCGCGGCCGTGCGCGCCGAGCTCCTCGGCAGCATCCCGCAGAACCGCGCCGGTCGGCCCGAAGAGATCGCCGCCCTGGTCGACTTCCTCGCCTCGGAGCGCGCCGGCTACATCACCGGCCAGATGCTCGCCGCCGATGGGGGTCTCTCGGCGGTGCACGCCGACCCCTTCTAGCGGCATCTAGACTGGCGCGACCCCATCATGACTTTTTTCAGCTAACAGGAAGACCATGTCTAATCCGAACCTGACCGAAGACGTCAAGAAGCTCATCATCACCAGCCTCAAGCTGGATAAAGCGCCGGCCGATATTGCCGACGACGAGCCGCTGTTCGGCGGCGGCCTGGGGCTCGACTCGATCGACGCCCTCGAGCTGGCGGTGGCCATCGAGCGCACCTACCGCGTCACCATCCCCGACGAGAAGGTCGGCAAGCAGGTGTTCGCATCGGTCTCGTCGCTGGCCAAGTATGTGGGGGAGAACCTTGCGTAGGCGCCTCGCCGGACTTTTGGGCGTGGCGCTGGGACTTGTGCTGGGCCTTGCCGGTGATGCAGCGGCGGCGCCGACCGCCGCGCCGCCGCCGGACGAGCTGATGCGGCGCATCGATGCGGCGCAGGCCGATCTGCGCACGCTGGCGGGCGAGTTCGTCCAGAACAGCCGGAGCAAGCTCTTCAAACAGCAGCTGAGCTCGCAGGGACGGCTGTATTACGAGCGGCAGGGGCAGTCCGGGGCGCCGACCAAGCTGCGCTGGGAGTACACGCGGCCGGACGCCTCGACGATGCTGCTCATCGGCGCGCGCGCCACGCTGCGCATCGGCACGCGGCCGCCGCAGGTGTTCGACAGCTCGCGCGATCCCACCCTCAACGCCATCTTCAGCCAGCTGCAGCTGTGGCTGGGCAACGGCTCGCTGGCCAGCGCCCAGGCGGACTACCAGGTGAGCAGCGGCGGCACCGCCGACCGCCCGGTGCTCGTCCTCGCGCCGCGGCCGACCTCGCCGCTGAGCCGCGCGTTCTCCCGCATCGAGCTGCACGTCGACGGGCGCACGCTGCAGCTCGGGCGGCTGCTGCTGGTCGAAAATAGCGGCGATGAGAAGGAAGTGGTGTTTACCCGGCTGCAGCGAAATGCCGTGCTCCCCCAGACCGCGTTCCAGTAAGCCGGTGTTCTACCGCTGTTCAGGTAGAGCTGCGCGCGGGTCAAGCCAGGCTTGACTTCGCGCGCCCCATCAGGCCAAGTTCCTGGCCGCCATGCCACTGTCTTCCGCCGCCGAGCAAGTACCTGTCGATCGGACGCCTGAGCCTGCAACCCATGACTTTGCAGCTGCGAGCGCGCGCGCGGCGACGGCCGGCCGCCTGCCCGTGCTCATCATCGATGACGAGGCCTCGATCGTGCAGCTTTTGCGCACGCTCATCCAGCCGCACAACGCGTATGTGCTGTGCGCGCGCAGCGGGGCGCAGGCCCTGCAGCTGCTCGCGCGCGAGCGGCCGGCGCTCATCACCCTCGATCTAGTCCTGCCGGATCTCGACGGGTTCACGGTGCTGCAGCAGATCCGCGCGCGCCGCGAGCTCGATGATGTCCCGGTGCTGATGATCTCGGCCCAGGCCGAGCCGGCGGCGCAGCGGCGCGCCTACCAGGGCGGCATCAGCGACTTCATCGCCAAGCCGTTCCACGTCGATCTGCTCGACGCCAAGCTGCGCGCCTGGCTGCGGCTGGCGCAGCGGGCCAGCCGCCTGTCGACGCTGCGCGACTTCGCCCACGAGGTGCGAAACCCGCTCACCGCGATCGGCACCGCGGCGCACCGCCTGACCCACGGCGACCTCGGCCTTGAGCAGCGGCAGCGCTTGGGACGAGCGATCGCCGGCGAGGCCGAGCGGCTGAGCCGCATGGTCACCAGCTACCTCGACGACGGCAAGAGCGGCTCCGGCCTGCTCATCGGCGAGACCGCGCTGACCCCGGACCCGCTCGCCGTGTTCCATGAGCTGCTCGATCTGAACCTGGCCGAGGCGACCCGCGCCCGCGTCCACCTGCGCGACGAGCTCGTCCCCGCCCTGCGCATCGACCCCGATCACCTGCGCCAGATGGTGCTAAACCTCGTCGAGAACGCGCTGGCCGCGACCGCCGCCGCCGGCGAGGTCCACCTGGCGGTCCGCAGCTCGGACAGCTCGGTGACGATCACCGTCGCCGACACCGGCTGCGGCATCCCCGCCGAGCACCTGCCCCACATCTTCGAGGACGGCTTTACCACCCGCAGCGACAAGCAGCGCGGCCTTGGCCTGGGCATCACCCAGCGCCTGTGCACCCGCGCCGGCGGCACGCTGCGGGTCGAGAGCAGCAGCGACCGCGGCACGGTGTTTTCTTTGGAGCTGCCCCGGGCCTGAGCCCACTCTGCTACGGCGTGCCCGCCTTGGGCTTCTTCGCCGGTCGCATCGCTCGGAACACTGTCTTTACCTGCTCGCGCGGCAGCGCGGTGTACTCGCTGAACTCGCCGGCCCCGGACAGCCAGCTGCCGCCGTCGATGGTCACGCAGTCGCCGTTCTGGTAGGGCGAGGCGTCGCTCATCAGGAACACCGCGAGGTTGGCGAGCTCGCTGTGCTCGCCGACCCGCCCCATCGGGATGCGCCGCTGCACCATGCCCTCGATGAGCGACGGCTCGGGGACCAGCCGCTGCCACGCCCCGTCGGTGGGGAACGGTCCGGGGGCGATCGCGTTGAGGCGGATCCCGTACTGCCCCCACTCGACGGCGAGCGAGCGGGTCATCGCCAGCACGCCCGCCTTGGCGCAGGCGCTGGGCAGGACGAACGCCGAGCCGGTCCAGGCATACGGGGTCAGGATGCTGAGCACGCTGCCCGCCGCCCCGCGCGAGATGAGGTGGCGGCCGACCTCCAGGGTGCAGTTCACCGTGCCGTACAGCACCGTGCGCACCACCGCGTCGAAGCCGCCCGGGGTCAGGTCCTCGGCGGCGACCAGGAAGTTGCCGGCGGCGTTGTTGATCAGGCCGTCGATGCGACCGCACTGCTCGATGGCTTTTTTCACCGCTTCGGCGACCTGCTCGGGCTCGCGCACGTCGCAGACCAGCGGCTGCACCTTGATCCCCTGGCTGCGCAGCCGCTCGGCCGCGCTGCCCAGGCGCTCGGCGCTGCGGCCGGTGATGATGACCTGCGCGGCGACCGCCCCCAGGCCCTCCGCCATGCTCAGCCCGAGGCCGGAGCCGCCGCCGGTGATGAGGATGACGCGGTCTTTGAGCAGATCGCGGGCGAACACCGGCGTGCGCAGCGGCTGCGCGCTCGGGCGACGGGACTCGTTCGGGTCGGCGGCGGACATGGCTTCTCCTAGGTCGAGGTAGGGGGCTTTTCCACCGGCGGGGACGCGGCCGGGTGGGGGAACGCGGCCAGCGCCGCGGTGTAGACACGCTTTACCGGGACATTGTGCGCGCGGGCCTGGTCGCAGCAGGACTCATACTCGGGGGCGATGTTCCACAGCTCGCCCGAGGTCGGATCCCGGCCGAGCTTGACCGCGACGGGGCCGAACTCGGTCGCCACCATGACGAGCTCGCGCGCGAGCATGGTGCGCTTCACCGCGTGCGCCCGCACCCCGAGAGAAGTCGACTCGCGTAGCAGGCGGTCGCTCAGCAGATCGCGCCGCGCCGGGTCGCACAGCACGCTGACCACGATCCCGGGGCGGCCCTTCTTCATCTGCACCGGCGTCAGCCACACATCCCGCGCGCCGTCGGCCAGGAGCCCCGTGAGCAGCGGCTCGTAGAGCTGCGGGTTCATGTCATCGATGTTGGTCTCCAGCACCACGCAGTGCTCGCCCGAGTCGCCCGATTCGGGGAACTCCGCCGGGACGCGGTCGCCGCGCGGCCGCTCCTGCCCCGCCACCACCCGCAAGAGGTTTGGGCGGTCGCTGAGCTCACGGGTGCCGGCGCCGTGGCCGACGCCGAGGATGCGCATCGCCGGCAGCGGCCCGTACTCGCTGACGTTGGCGGCGAGGATCGCCGCCCCGGTGGGCGTGGTCAGCTCGCACTGCGGCCCGCCGTGCTCCACCGGCGCGCCCACGAGCAGCGCCAGCGTCGCCGGCGCCGGCACCGGCAAGAGCCCGTGCGCCGTCTTCACCATGCCGCTGCCGAGCGGCACCACCCGCGCCACCACCCGCCTCGGCTGCAGCCACGACAGCGCCGCCGCCACCCCCACGATATCGATGATCGAGTCGATCGCCCCGACCTCGTGGAACGTCACCTCGGCCACCGCGACGCCGTGCAGCGCCGCCTCGACCTCGGCGATTCGATCGAAGATCTGCAGCGCTCGCGCCGCCACATCGGCGTCGAGCGCAGAGCGCTGGATGAGCGCCCGGATCTCGCCGTAGTGAGTGTGGCCATGGCCGCCGTGTCCGGCCTGATGCAAGTCGGAGCCGGACGCGGTCCGGTGCGAGTGCAGCTCGCCCGGCGGGTGCGGGTGCGGATGGG
>DAOMZC010000399.1:1663-6163 GCA_035437965.1 Pseudomonadota bacterium | reverse complement strand
ACGGCGGCAGCGCCCCCAGCGTCAGCCCCTGGTTCCGCAGCCCCTGCTCAAGCTGCCACAGCGTAATCCCGCAGTGCGCCTCCACCAGCAGCGCCTCGCCGCGCACCGGCGCCACCTGCGAGAGCCCGCTGAGGTCGACCCGCAGGCTCTCGGCCGGCTGCACCGAGCTCGCCCCGTCGCCCGGCTCCCGCCCGCAGCTCACCGCCACCCCGTGGGCAGCAGCGAGCCGCACGACCGCCTGCACCTCGGCCGTGCTGCGCACTGAACACCGCAGCGCTCCGTCCCGCTGCTCCACCCGCTCCAGGCCGAGCAGCGCCCGCAAAGGCTCGCTCAAGCTGGCGACCGCGGCCGGCGGCGGCGCCACCCGAACCTTCACCGGCGGCGCCGCGCGGTCGGTGAGCAGCTTGCCCGGGTTACACAGCCAGTCTGGATCATAGACCCGCTTGAGCGCCCGCAGCACGCCCAGGCTCGGGCCGTGCTCGGTGGCCATGAAGGGGGTCCGCAGCTTGCCGATGCCGTGGTGGTGGCTGATCGTCGCCCCCACCCGCAGCGCCGCCTGCACGGCCCCCTGCCACAGCCCGTCATAGCGCCGCTGGTCCGCGGCAAGGCGCGCCTGCCGCACCGCCGGCTGCTCCGTCGGACCGCTGGTCGACAGCGCCCGCCCGATGAAGGTGAAGTAGATCGAGCAGCCGTCCGGGTAGGCGTGGCTGAAGTGCGCCATCACCAGCGCGTCGTGGCTGAGCGCCGCCCGCACCTCACGGTACAGCGCCGCCAGGCGGTCCCAGGTCGTGGCGACCTCGATGGTGTCGGCGAAGGCGCCGGCGGCGAACGCCTTGGGCAGCTTGAAGCTGACATCGTAGCGGTGGCGCAGCCAGTGCTCCCCGGGCTCCTCGCCGAGGTCGCGCGCCCCGAGGCGCAAGAGCTCGCTGCGCGCCAGCTCGTCCTCGGTGGTGGCCAGCTCGGGCTCGCCCTCGAAGCCGAGGATCAGCAGGCAGCCGACCGAGAGGCGCGGCATCAGCGCTTCGATCAGGCGATTGAGCGGCTGCGCCTGCGACAGCACCGCCTGGACGAGCCAGCGCTCCACGCGGCTGCGGGCGCGCTGGGCGTCGGGCTTGAGCAGCTTGAGCAGATCCTCCAGCTCGAGCGGCGGGTGGTTGGGGCTGCCGAGGTCCAGCTTGCCGACGCGGCTGCCCAGCTGCTGGAAAAGGAAGCTGGCGGCGCCCTCCAGCTCGCGCGGGCGCTTGGCGGGGGCGGAGCGGTGCCGGCCGGCGCCCGACATCAGGGTGTCCAGCTCGTCGTAAAGGCGCACCACCGCGGGGCGCAGGCCGAGCTGCAGGAGGTGGCGGATGGCGCCGCAGCCGCTTATGACATCGGGGAAGAAGTAGCCGCGCAGCCGCCGCGCCGCCGGCACCGGTCGCGCCAGGAAGGTCGCCCGGGTGATGATGCCCAGCGTCCCTTCGCTGCCGATGAACAGCTGCAGCAGATCGGGGCCGCCGGCCTCGCCGCTGTCGATGCGCAGGTGCTCGCCGGTGCCGGTCACGACCTCGATGCTCTGCACCATGTCTTCGACCTTGCCGTACTTGGTCGACATCTGGCCGGCGCCGCGGGTGGCCAGCCAGCCGCCCAC
The DNA here is from genome assembly GCA_035437965.1 of Pseudomonadota bacterium. Taxonomy (GTDB): domain Bacteria; phylum Myxococcota_A; class Polyangia; order Palsa-1104; family JAEUJZ01; genus CALFML01. The sequence continues at coordinate 4,536 of DAOMZC010000399.1, read as the reverse complement.
CGTCGAGCACATGATCGAAGAGGGGAAGTGGCCCAGCGTCAGGCCGCGGCGGTTGAGCCGATCCTCGAGGTGCGAGCCGAGGATCCCGGGCTCGCAGGTAATAAGGTTGCGCTCGGCGTCGATGTGCAGCGCCCGCATGCGCTTGAGGTCGAGCACCAGGCTCCCCGCCGCCGGCACCGCCGCCCCGGTCACCCCCGAGCCGGCGCCGAACGGCAAAAGCGGCACGCCGTGGCGGCGGGCGATGCGGACGATCGCCTGCACCTCTTCTGCGGTCTCCGGCCAGACGATCACCTCCGGGGCCTGACCGGGCGGCTGCTGCGCCGCGATCGCCAAGAGGCCCCGCGTCCACATGTCGCGCGCATAGACGGCGCGATCGTCGGCGCGGGTGGAGACGCGGTGCGGTCCGAGCACGGAGCGCAGCTCGGCCAGGAGGGACGCGGTCGCCTCGGCGGCTACCGCGGGCTGGGACATCGGGCCCGCAGGGTTTTCCGTTGACACGGCCGGACGATAACACACCTTGCGGGCCGGCGAGCGGCCTAGGGCTCGGTTACAGCTCGTCAGCGGTGAAGGCGAGGACCTCGCGGATGTGGGCGGCATCGAGCAGCAGCATCAGCAGGCGGTCCACCCCCAGCGCCACCCCGCCCGCGGGCGGCATCCCCTCGGCCAGGGCGCCGAGGAAGCGCTCGTCGAGCGGATAGACCGACAGGCCGCGGCGAGCCCGCTCGGTGGCGTCGGAGACGAGGCGGCGGCGCTGCTCGACTTCGTCGCACAGCTCGCCGAAGCCGTTGCACAGCTCCAGGCCGGCGACGTAGGCCTCGAAGCGCTCGACCACCTCGGGGGCTCCGGGCTTGGGCCGGGCCAGCGCGCACAGCGGCGCCGGCCAGTCCACAAGGACCACGGGTCGCACCGGCTGGCCGGGCGGTGCCGTTGCCAGCGCCGGCTCTACGTGATCGAGGAAGAAGCTGAAGAACACGTCGTCCCAGCTCCAGGCGCTGCCGTCGGCGCCGCCGCCCGAGCGGCCGGCGACCGGGGGCGGATCGGGGAAGCCGGCGGCGCGGACCTTTTCGAGCAGCTCGGCGGTCGACTCGTCACCGCGGAGCGAGAGGCCGCAGTGGCGGTGTACGGCCTCGGCGACGCTCAGGGTCGGCCAGGGCGGCGTCAGATCGAGCTCCTTTTCGCAGTAGCGCAGCTGCGGGCGGCCGTGGACGACAGTGGCGAGCTCGGCGCAGAGCTCGGCGACATCGCCGGCGACCGAGGACCAGTCGGCGTAGGCGCGGTACCACTCGAGCATCGTGAACTCGGGGTTGTGGTGCGGCCCGAGCTCGCCGTGGCGGAAGACCTTGCCCAGGCTGTAGATGCGGCGCAGGCCACCGGTGAGCAGGCGCTTGAGCTGGTACTCGGGCGAGGTGATGAGGTAGCGCCGTCCGGGCTCGACCGCCATCGCCGCCAGGTGCAGCTCCAGGCCCGGCGAGGGGACGACCAGGGGCGCCTCGATCTCGACAAACCCGCGGCGGGCAAAGAAGCCGCGGATGGCGCCGAGGAGCTCGCCGCGGCGCTCCAGGTTGCGGGCCCGCCGCCGGCCGTCCCGCTGCAGGCGGAACCAGTCGCCTGCAGGCGGGGGAAACTCGGACCTGAGACCCGCCGGACGCGCCAGCCGCTGCACCTCCTGCGGTGTAACGATCTTATCGCGGCCAGCGACCTCGCTCTTGTCGCGGCCAGCGACCGCACTGCGCTTGCTGGCGCCGCCGCGGTCAGCGTCGCCGTGCTCGGCGGCGGCCCGGGGATCGGCGACTTCACTGCATGCTGGCCCGGCGGGCGCCAGGGTGACGGCGACAAAGTCCCCGGCCACAAGCTCGGTCGCGCCGGCCGGCAGGCCGCACCACAGCGCGGCGCTGCCGTCATCGACAAGGAAGCGCTCGCCGGCCGCGACGTAAACCACCCGGCCGCAGAGCACCAAGGGGTCCGACGAGCCGGGGGAGGCGGTCACGCTCCGCTCCACCCACTCCCTGATGGAGCAGGTGCCGAGCTCGCCGGCGGCGCGGGTCGGCATCAGCCGCGGACGCGCTCCATGTACTCGCCGCTGCGGGTGTCGATGCGGATGAACTCGTTCTCACCGATGAACAGCGGCACGCCGATGACCGCCCCGGTCTCCAGGGTGGCCGGCTTGTTGACGTTGTTGGCGGTGTCGCCGCGAATCCCCGGCTCGGTGGCGGTGATCTTGAGCTCGACGAAGTTTGGCAGCGTCACCGAGATGACGCGATCGTTGTAGAAGGTCAGCGTGCAGTCGAGGTTCTCTTTGAGGAACTTCCACGACTCGTCGACGATCTCGGAGGGAACGCTGATCTGCTCGTAGTTCTTCTTGTCCATGAAGACGAAGGTGCCGTCGGGCTCTTTGTAGAGGAACGTGAACTCGCGGTCCTCGACGTTGGCGCCATCCATCTTCTCGCCCGAGCGGATGTTGCGCTCGATGACCCCGCCGGTGAGCAGGTTCTTCATCTTGGTGCGCGTAAACGCCGCGCCCTTGCCGGGCTTCACGAACTGCGCCTCGACGACGATGTAGGGAGCACCGTCGATCATGATCTTTATGCCCTTGCGCAGATCGGAAGTGTCATACGTAACAGCCATGGTTGCCTCAGCGTCAATACGGGGCGACAGCGCAGAGCGCCGCCGCTGTTAGTAAGGTGGCAACTTGTACAGCGTTTCTCGGCGCGCTTTCAATCACGTCGACCGCGTCGGCTTATGCGAGCGCGAGGCCGCGCCTACTTACACGAGCGCGGGGCCACGCCTACTTACACGAGCGCGAGGCCCCGCTCCAGGGGCGCCTGCCAGACCGGCGTGTGGAGGAAGTCCTTGAATGGCAGCTGGTCGGTAAG
>DAOMZC010000399.1:0-1563 GCA_035437965.1 Pseudomonadota bacterium | reverse complement strand
GCGCCTGCCAGACCGGCGTGTGGAGGAAGTCCTTGAATGGCAGCTGGTCGGTAAGGGGCGGGGCAGGGGGGCGGTCTGCCGGGGTGGGGAACGACCGCTTCAGCTCGGCGAGGTCGACCCGCTGCGGCGCGTCGGGCTGGCTGCGGTGGAGCACGTCGGCGAGCCAGCTCGCCCAGCGCGCCGGCACGCTGAGCACCGAAGCGTCGCCATCTGCCGCCACCGCCGGGACGCCGTCATCGGCCGGGAAGACCAGCTGCGCGTGCGGCTCGCCCGGCGCCGGGCTAGAAGGCTGGCTGAGCGGCTTTACCGTCGGCGTCCCGCCCGTCCAGATCACCCGCTGCTGCTGCTGGGTCAGGATGAGGCCGCGCTCCTGCAGCGCGAGCCAGACCGCCGACTGCAAGAACTCGGCAAAAGATGCAGCGGACGCCGCCGCCGGCTCCGTCGTCCCTTGCGCCGGTGCCGCGGGCGGCTGGATGCAGGCGTTCCACGACTCCTCAAGCTCCTTGAGCGAGGTGGCGGTCGCGTTGGTGTTCGTGTTGGTATTCGGGGGTCCGGCCTGCACCCGCGCCTGATCGAGCACGCCGAGCAGCCACTGCGCCCACCCCGCCGGCATGCTCAGCTTCTGGTCGCCGCGCGCCTCGTGCAGGGTCAGCTCCGCCTGCGGCGGCTGGCCGTCCTTTGTCGGCAGCATGTGCAGCGAGGGCCGCACGCCCAGCCACAGCACCCGGCGATCGCGCGCCTCGGCCTTGCTGCCCGCCGCCGGCTGCCCGCCGGGCGCCGCCTTGATGATCTGGCCGATCAGATCGCGGTCGATGCTGACCAGCGGCACCGGGAAGCGGAACCAGCTCTCGGCGGGGGCGTCGTGGTGGAAGCCGAGGCCGTAGTAGCGCAGCGCCTCCTGCAGGCCGTCTGTGTATTTATCGTGGTCGCAGCCCGTGGGATCCAGGTGCGGGTAGATCTGCTCGACGAAGGCGCCGTCCTCAAGGGGCAGCAGGGTGATCTTGTATTCGTCGGGGTTGCGGCCGATCGGGCTGTGCGGCGTGACGCCGAACTTCGCCCAGCTCGCCGAGGTGAGGAGGCCGTACTTGAACAGCTGGCGCACGACCTCCAGCGCGTCGATCGTCTCCTGCGCGGTCTGCGTCGGGAAGCCGTACATGATGTAGCCGTGGACCTTGATGCCGGCGTCCTTGAAGTTCTTGGCCACCTGGGCGACCTGCTGGACCGTGGTGCCCTTCTTCATGAGGGTCAAAAGGCGATCGGAGGCGACCTCCAGCCCGCCGAACACCGCGATGAGGCCGGAGGCGGCGAGCAGCCGGCACAGCTGCGGCGTATACGCCTTGTCGAAGCGCAGCATGCCGTGCCAGGAGATGTGCAGGTCGCGGCGCAGGACCTCGATGGCGAAGTCGCGCATGACCTTGGGCGGCATCGCCTCGTCGACGAAGTGAAAGCCGGTGTGGCCGGTCTGGGCGATGATCTCCTCGACCTTGTCGACGAGGTTCTGCGCCGTCGCGGTGTCGTAGTCGCCGACGTAGGACAGGTGAATGTCGCAGAAGCTGCACTTCT
>DAOMZC010000398.1:0-6169 GCA_035437965.1 Pseudomonadota bacterium | reverse complement strand
CTGCCGGTGGCGGCGCCGCTGAGCGTCGGGCGGTGGTCGGGGCTGCTCGCGCCGCTGGCGCTGCCCGGCAGCCTGCGCCCGCCGGGGGTGTTCCTGCGGCCGGGGACGCCGCTGTGGGTCTTTCCGCTGCCCACTGCCGCGGTGCTCGGGCTGGCGCTGTGGGGTGTCGGGACGCGCCGCCGGTCCCAGCGTGATGTCCTGGCGGCGGCGATGCTGCTCTGCTTCCTCGTCGCGGCGGCCGGGGTGCTGCGCGCCTCGCCGGGACCGCGCATCGACCTGTACACGATACAGCAGCTCGGCGCCGGCCACCTGCTCGCCGGGCGCGACCCCTACGCGGTCACCTACCCGAACATCTACACGGCCAGCGAGACGCTGGCCTTCTTCGGCGCCCCGGTGACCGAGCTGCGCAACTACCCGTACCCGCCGCTGTCGCTGCTGGTCACCACCGCCGGGTTCTGGCTCCTCGGCGACGTCCGCGTTTCATTCGTGGCGCTGCACCTGGCCACCGGCGCCCTGCTTTACGCGATGGTCCGGCGGCGCTCCGGGTCGATGGCGGTGGGCCTCTTGGCGATGCACCTGCTCAGCCCGCGCGGGCTGTTCCTCCTTGAGCAGTCGTGGACCGAGCCGCTCCTGTCGGCCTGCGTGGCGGCCTGGGCGGCCCTCATGCTGACGGGCGGGCAGGCGGGCAAGCGGGCGGCGGCGGTGGAAGTGGGGTTGCTCGGGCTGGTCTTCTCGGCCAAGCAGTACTCGGTGCTGCTCTTGCCGCTGCTGCTCTGCCAGCGCTTCCGGCCGGCGTGGTCGCGGGCGACGCGTACCACGGTGCTGGCGGCCGGGCTGGCGGCGCTGGGGCTGTTGCCGTTTCTGCTGTGGCACCCGCGCGACTTCATCGAGGATCTGATCCTGTTCCAGGTGCGCCAGCCGTTTCGCCACGACGCGCTGACGCTGCCGGCGCTGTTCAGCTTCGCTACCGGGCTGCGCGCGCCGGGGGCCCTGGCGCTCCTCGGGGCGGCGGGGAGCCTGGGGTGGGCGCTGGGGCGGCTGCCGCGGAAGCCGGCGGGCCTGCTCTACGGCGCCGCCATCGGCTGCTTCAGCTTCTTCGCGATGGCCAAGCAGGCCTTCTGCAACTACTACTCGTTCGTCGGGGTGCTGCTGCTGCTGTGCGCCGCCGCCTGCGTCCGGTCGACGCCCGAGTAGCGCTCGCCTCAGGTCCTGGTCGCGCGGCGGCCGGCTACGGCTTCTTGCCGCCGCAGGGCTTCTTGCCGATCTCGATGGCCTTGGCGTTCTGCGGGTCGACATCGAGCACGAGCTGCAGCTGGGCCTTGACGTCCTCACAGCGCCCGCCGCCGAGCGCCGACTGCGCCCGGGTGAGGTGGTCCTCGATGAAGCTCGGCCGGATCTTCTCGTAGTCGGCGCGGGCCTGCTGCCGGTAGTACGAGCTCTCGGGCATGTCGCGGTAGGCGGCGACGGCGGTGTCGTACTCGCTGTTCACGTAGCCGACGAACTTCTGGTACTGCAGCCGGGCCTGCTGCTCGGAGCGCGCCTGCTCGACCTTGAGCTTGGCCTGGTCGCGCGACACGTCCGACAGCCTGGGCAGGTTGACGATGTCCTGGGCCTTCTTCTCCGCCAGCTCCCACTTCTGCTGCGCCAGCGCGGCATCGACTTCCTTGGTCAGCGTCACCGCCTGGATCTCGGGGTCCTTGGCGCAGCCGCCGGCTCCGGGGCCGAAAAGTAATCCCAGGCCAAGCGCCGAACCGGCGAGCCACAAGACCCGACCGCGACCCGGCTTAGAGGCCCCGCGGCGGCCGGGCGCCTCGCCCATCGGCAGACGCCGCTCCCCGGCGCTGCTACCTCGGTCCCGCACCCTGTCGCAGTCCTTCACGAAGGCTCTGAGCATGGCCGTTGGCTCCAAACCAAAACGAGTATATTGTCAGTTTTCCCTTCGCTTCCCTTTGGGTCAAGAGGGCCTGAAGTACCCACCAAGCGCCGGCGGCCAGCTCCCGGGGACGGGCGCAGCTCTCGCCGGGTCGGCCGGGCCCGGGGCCTGTGGGTAGCGCCGGGATTGCAGGGTCAAGTCCAGCCTGATAAACGGGGTCGTATGTCGAAGTGGAGCGAAGTCATCGACTGGCTAGAGCGAGCGCGGCACAAGCTCTCGCCGAGCGACTTCATGTGGCTGACTCCGCCGGGGGCGCTGGCGATCATCCTCGGGTTTGCGTTTGCCAAGAAGCCGCCCGGGGCGCGGGCGGCGGCGGGAGCGGCACCGGAGGATGTAGTAGATCTGTCGCAGCGCGATCCCGAGCTCGTCGAGCTGGCGCTGGATCTGTTCCGCTCAATCGGACGACACTACTTCCGCCTGCAGATCGAGGGCGTCCACCACGTGCCGGCGTCCGGGCCGGTGATGCTCGTCGGCAACCACAACGGCGCGATCCTGCCCCTGGACGCGATGTTCACCCTCGTCGCGGTGCGCGACCGCCTGGGGCCGGAGCGCATCGTCCACCCGCTGTCGCACGACGGTATCTTCTTTCACCCCACGGTCACCCGCTACGCCAACGGCCTCGGGGTGGTCAAGGCGAGCCACGCCGGCAGCAGCGCCATCCTGGGCAGCGGGCGGGTGATGCTGGTCTACCCGGGCTCGGACTGGGAAGCCAGCCGCCCCTTCGCCGAGCGCGGCCGCATCGACTTCGCCGGGCGCCAGGGGTTCCTGCGGGTGGCGCTGCGCCACCGCGTCCCGATCGTGCCCGTGGTCTCTGTAGGGACCCACGAGCAGCTCGTCATCCTGTCGCGCGGCGAGCGCATCGCCCGCGCGCTGCGGCTGCCCGAGCTCATGCGCACCCGGACCTTCCCGATCGCGCTGGCGCTGCCCTGGGGCCTGAGCAGTGGCCTCTTGCCGTACGTGCCGCTGCCGGCGCAGACCACGGTGGCCTTCGGCGCGCCGCTGAGCTTCGCGGAGCTCTTCCCGGGCGTCAGCGCGGCGGCGGCCAATACCGAGGCTCCCGAGGCGCTGGCTCGCGGCTACGACATCGTGACCGCGCGCATGCAGGCAATGCTCGATGAGCTGCAGGCCGGGAGGGTCCCGCTCCTCGGCAAGAGAAAGTCCGCCGGTTAGGGCGGGCGGCACGAGGCCGCGGCCTCGCCCGAGCAGTGCAGAGCCCAGCGCGGGCAAGGAATCAGTCAGCCCAGGCGGCCGTTCGCTAGGAACCCGCCGCCTGGCTGTGCAATCAGGCTTACGGAGGGGGCGCGCCCGGCGGCACCGAGGACGGGGTCGTCGAGCCCGCGGGAGTCCCCGAGGCCGGGGTGGTCTGGGCCTTCGGGCCGCAGCCCGCCGCGGTCCAGATGAACGCGCTCATAACCATCATGCTGAGAAGTGCCTTCATAGTCTTTGCTCCTTTTGGATCAACGTACGCTGATGAACCAGCGCGAGGGGCATCGTAGTCAGGCTCGTCCCTGCGGTCAACAGCGCAAACAGGGCCGCAGGCCGCCGTTATCGTATGCAAATAGTGCAAATATCTCGGGCGAGTATCTCGCCAAGGAGGCGCCGCGATGCCAAATGAGAAGCCCGGTGAGAAGCCCGGTGAGAAGCCTGGTGAGAAGCCTGGGCAGCCGCCAAGTCACCCGCTTGGCCACCGGGAATTCGACGACCTCGTTGCGGCGGGCTGCCCGCGCTGCGCCGGCCAGTTCCTGCGCGCCTGGGCGCTCCTCCCAGGCTCGGTTGCCACCTCGGCGGGCGAGCCTGTATCGTCGGTGCGCTGGGGCTACGAGCGCGACGATATCCACGACCTCGTGTACCGCGTCGAGTGCCGCGACTGCGCGGCCGTACTCTACGAACGCAGCGACTGTCCCAAGTGCACGGGGGCCGGCGCCCTGGAGCGCGTCCTTTCACGCCGAAACGGCCTGCCGCCGCCGCCGCGCTGCCCGCTGTGCGACGACGAGGAGCTGCGCGTCGCCGCCGACATCCGCGCCTACCACGAGTACCTGCACGGCCACTTCAGCCGCCGCGTCTGCGCCGCCGAGCTTAACGAGCCCGGCTTCCAGATCCACAAGATCGACTGCCTGAGCTGCGAAGAGACGATCGCCACCGCTGGTCACGCCTGCACCGCCTGCGGCCGCTCAAGCCTGCTCAAGAAGGTCCGCTAGCAGCGCGAATTTTTTATGGAGCGGTCGGGCAGACCTGCGGCACCTTACCGCCCATGGCGACCTCTCTGTCCGATTCCGGCGGCCCGGCGCGCGCGGCCGCTGCCAGTGACAACCGCGTGGTGGTGATCGGCTCGGGCTTCGGCGGCCTGGCCGCGGCGATCCGCCTGCAGGCGCGCGGCTATCAGGTGACCCTGGTCGAGCAGCGCGATCAGCCCGGCGGCCGCGCCTACGTCTACCGCGACCAGGGCTTCACATTCGACGCCGGTCCCACGGTGGTCACGGCGCCGTTCCTGTTCGAGGAGCTGTTCGCGCTGTGCGGCGAGCGCCTGGCCGACCACCTGGAGTTCGTGCCGGTGACGCCGTACTACCGCATCCGCTTCCACGACGGCCGCATCTTCGACTACAGCGGTGACGAGGACGCGATGCGCGAGCAGATCCGCCGCCTCAGCCCCGGCGACGTCGACGGCTACCAGCGCTTCCTCGCCGAGTCCGAGCGCATCTTCCGCGTCGGCTTCGAGAAGCTCGGCGATATCCCGTTTGGCCACCTGTCCGACATGGTCAAGATCGTGCCGGCGATGATCAAGCTGCGCTCGCACCTGACCGTGTACCAGCTGGTCAAGAAGTTCATCAAGAACCCCGACCTGCGCACCGTGCTGAGCTTCCACCCGCTGCTCGTCGGCGGCAACCCCTACAAGACGACTTCCATCTACGCGCTCATTCTGTTCCTTGAGCGCAAGTGGGGAGTCTGGTTCGCCCGCGGCGGCACCGGCGCGATCGTGCGCGCGCTCGTGTCGCTGTTTCAGCGCCACGGGGGCGTGCTGCGGCTGGGCGAAAAAGTAGAACAGATTCTGGTCACGCCCGGTCCGCGCAAGCCGCGCACCGCCGGCGTCCTCCTGCACGGCGGCGTCACCCTGCCGGCCAGCCTGGTGGTCAGCAACGCCGATGTCGGCTTCACCTACCGCTACCTGATTCCGGAGTACGCGCGCACCAAGTACTCCAACCACCGCATCGAGAACCTGCGCTACTCGATGGGACTGTTCGTCGCCTACTTCGGTACTCGCCGCAGCTACCCGGACTGCGCCCACCACACGATCCTCCTTGGGCCGCGCTACAAGGAGCTCCTCGATGACATCTTTACCCGCAAGCGGCTGGCCGCGGATTTCTCTCTGTACCTGCACCGGCCGACCGCCACCGATCCGTCGCTCGGGCCGGGCGAAGGGGATACTTTCTATGTCCTGTCTCCGGTTCCGCACCTGGGCAGCGCGCAGCCGGTGGACTGGACGCAGGAGGGAACGCGCTACCGCGACCGGATCTACAAGATGCTCGATGAGACCGTGCTGCCCGGAATGCTGCAGTCGCTTGGTACGACGCGCCACATCACTCCGCTGACGTTCCGGGACGAGCTCTCTTCGCTGTATGGGAGCGGCTTCTCGGTCGAGCCGATCCTCGGGCAGTCGGCCTACCTGCGGCCGCACAACAAGTCCGAAGATATCGAGGGACTGTACTTTGTCGGCGGCGGCACCCACCCGGGCGCCGGTATGCCGGGGGTCCTCTCGACCGCCAAGGTCGTCGATCGCCTGATCCCGCGCCTGCCCGGGGCACCGCTCGGCTCGCCGATCGCAGCGACGCACGCGCATGAGTATCCCTAACAGAGTACTTTCCCGACAGTAGCGCTTGCAGTCGCCGGACGAGCCTTAGCGGCAGACCTGCGCCGTGGCTCTGCGCAGCCGGCGCCTAACACTCACCTATCAGAGCGGTGCAGGGAATGAGTATGCTCTGTAAATGCCCTGGCCTGCTCACGTGCCAGGGAGGCGCAGACTGCAAAGATGGCCCGAGGCAACCGCTCAGGGGAATACCGCCCTGTCTCCATCCCCGCCGCCGTGGCGACGGGAGTGACGAGCGGAGTCTTCTGGGAGATGGCCCCGACCGCGATGGTCGCGCTGGACGCCGGCTGCAAGATCATCGGCTGGAACCGCGCCGCCGAGCGGCTGTTCGGCTACCTCGCCGCCGAGGTCGTCGGCCGTCCCTACCCGCTCGT
>DAOMZC010000397.1:0-6181 GCA_035437965.1 Pseudomonadota bacterium | reverse complement strand
CCGGCGGCCAAACGGCACCGTCGGCGAGCTCGCGGCGCGCTCCAGGCGCAGCCGGGCGGCGGTGAGATCGCCGCGGCGCCGCGCCACCTCGCCCAGCCAGAACCAGCGCTCGGCGGTGCGCGCCGGGTCGGACTGCCACTCGGGATCGAACTGGCGGGCCACGCCGTCCTCTTCCTGCCGCAGCGCCAGCTCCAGCGACCGCTCGGCGCCATCGAGGTCGCCGTGGTGCAAAAGGGCGATGCCGCGGGTGCCGCTGATGCACGCCGTGAGCAGCGGATCGCGCCCGCCGCCCTCGTCGCCCGCGAGCAGCTCGTCGGCGTCCTTCAGGTTGTCCAGGGCGTCGGCCGCCTGGCCGAGGAACACCAGGGTGTAGGCGCGGTTATTGAGCCACAGCGCCACCTCGGGCGGCGACAGCTGCTGCAGCACCACCCGATCGAGCTCCTCCAGGGCCTGGGCGTGCTCGGAAAGGCCGTTGAGGGCGCAGGCGAGGTTTATGCGGATGAGCTGCTCGTCGCGCGCGGGCAGCGTGCGCTTGAGCGCCACCCGGTAGTAGCGGGCGAGCACCCCATGGTCGCTGCGCGACAGCGCGTTGTGGAACTCCTCGTCGAGGTATCCGGGCGCGAGCAGCAGACGCCCGCGATTGCGATCGTGGCCGGTAAGCGCCGCGATCACCGAAACCCAAACCAGGAGGAAAAAAATCCCCAGCACGATCTCATTCTACCTGCGCCGGCCCGCGTCTTCACCGCTTCGCGCGGCCCGGCGGTCCAGGGCTTGCGGCGCGGCGGGCAGCGCTGGTCAGCCGCGAGCGACCGGCAGCACCAGGGGGCGCTTGAGCAGCTCGCCCAGCACCTTCTCGACTGTCGCCACCAGCTCGGCGCTGGCGGTCTTGAAGGAGGCGGTCTGCGGGCTCGGGTCGAAGTGCCAGGCCTTGCGCTGGGCCGACATCCAGATCTGGCGCGCCGCGCGGTGGCTGTTTATCACCACTTTGTGCTGGTTGAGGACGGTGATGGACAGGACCCCAAGGGCCAGCTCGGCCTCGATCTCGTCGGGGTCGAAGTCCATGAGCGACTTGTACAGCTTGCCAAGCTGGGCGTCGGCAAGCTTGTCGAACTCGCTGTCCGTTAGCGGCTGACTCATGCCTGCACCCTACTTGCCCGGGGCCTCGCTTGTAAAGGCGGCCGCGGTAGTCTTTTACAGGGGCTCTGGCCGGCCGAGGCGCTCGGCGAGCTCGCCGGGGTCGGTGATCGGCGCGGTGCAGCGCGGGCCGCGGCAGACGTAGGCGGTCGGAAGTCCCTGAACGGCCGCCTTGCCGGCGAGCAGCGCATCGAAGGGCGGCGGCACCGGCTGCCCCGGGCGGCAGCGCAGCACGAAGTGATCGGGCACGTAGCGGGCCAGGCTCGCCCGGTGCAGCGCCGCCGCCGCCGCCGAGGCTTCATCCCCGTCGACAAGGACGGTCACGGTGAGCCCGTGCTGCCACAGATCGAGCGCCGCGATGAGGTTGGCCATCCCGGCCGGGTTGCGGCTCGCCTGCTCGGTGTGGCGGAGCAGCGTGCTCTCGGCAATCTGCTGGTAGCGGACGCGCCGCTCGTCGTCGGCGAGCGCCGCCAGCCGCAGCAGGTTCATGCAAGTCACCGACAGCCCCGACGGGATCGCGCTGTCAAACAGGCTCACCGGCCGCGTCACCAGGGTCACCCCGCCGGTCGCGGCCGGCCCGAGGAAGAACAGCCCCTTTTCGGCGTCGTAGAAGCGCGTCAGCGCCTCGTCGGTCAGCGCGATCGCCGCGGTCAGGTAGGTAAGGTTGCCGCTGGCGCCGGCCAGGTGGAACAGCCCCTCGGCGACAAAGGCGTGGTCGTCCAGGGTCGCCGGCAGCTTCGCCGACCCCTCCTTATAGGTCCGCAGCAGCTCGCCGCCCGGTCCGCGCAGCGCGCGCAGCAGGAAGTCGGCGGTGCGCTGCGCCGCCGCGACGTAGCGCGGCTCACCGAGCAGCCGCCCCGCCTCGGCAAGGCCAGTGATCGCCAGCCCGTTCCAGGCGGTGAGGACCTTATCGTCGGTGCCCGGCGGCACCCGGGTGCGGCGCGCCGCCAAGAGCTCGGCGCGGGCGGCGGCGAGCAGGCGCCCCTCGGCCTCGTCCTGCGGCCGGTCGATGACGTGCAGGATGCTCGCCCCCTGCGGCCCGTGCCCGTGCGGGTCCTGCCAGTTGCCGCCGGGCCGCACGTCGTAGCAGCGGGCGATAAGGCGCGCCTTTTCGGGGTCGAGCACCGCCGCCAGCTGCTCGGGCGTCCACACGAAGTACTTGCCCTCGACCCCCTCGCTGTCGGCGTCCATCGCGGCGTACAGGCCGCCCGCCGGATCGCGCATCTCGCGCTCCAGCCAGCCGACCGTCTCGTCGATCACCCGCCCGTAGCGCGCCGCCAAAAGGGGCTGCCCGAGCCCCGGCCCGAGCAGGACCTGGTGCGCCTCGGCGTACAGGCGCAAGAGCTGGGCGTTATCGTAGAGCATCTTCTCGAAGTGCGGCACCAGCCAGCGGGCATCGGTCGAGTAGCGGGCGAAGCCGCCGCCGAGCTGGTCGTAGATGCCGCCCTCGGCCATCTTGGTCAGGGTGAGCAGCACCGGCCGCACCGCCTCGACATCGCCGCTGCGCCCGTAGGCGCGCAGGAACAGCCCGAGCGCGGTCGGGTTGGGGAACTTGGGCGCCCCCTCGAAGCCGCCCTCGCGGGCGTCCATGCGCGAGCCCAGCCGCTCGGCCACCCGGCGGACGAGGTCGGCGGGGATGCGGCTCGTCGCCTCGCTGCCGGCGCCGCGGCCCTCCAGCTGGGTCAGCGCCTCGACGAGCTTGTGCGCCTGGCCGACCACCTCCTCGCGGTCCTGCTTGTAGGCCTGCGAAAGGGCGTGCAGCACCCGGCGGAACGACGGCCGGCCGTGGCCGTCGCGCGGCGGGAAGTAGGTCCCGCCGAAGAACGGCTCGCCGGTGGGCAGGAGGAACATGGTCAGCGGCCAGCCGCCGTGCTCACCGAACAGCTGCAGCGTGTGCTGGTAGATCTGGTCGACGTCGGGCAGCTCCTCGCGGTCGACCTTGATGCTGATGTAGTCGCGGCTCAGCTGCGCCGCGATCTCGGGGTCCTCGAACGACTCGTGGGCCATCACGTGGCACCAGTGGCAGGCGGAGTAGCCGATCGACAGGAGGACGGGCTTGTCCTCGGCGCGGGCGCGGGCGAACGCTTCCTCGCCCCACGGGTACCAGTCGACCGGGTTGCCCTGGTGCTGGCGGAGGTAGGGGCTGGTCTCGGCTTGCAGGCGGTTGGGCACGGCGGACTCCTTGGCTGCGCGCGAGCCGCGCCGGCGGCTCACACGAGCCGGCGCAGCGACCGGTGCACGTGGCGGCGCACCTGCCGGGGCATGTGGACGATCAAAGCTGTGGCCGCAGTGTAACGGCGGCGCGCCGCAAGGGCCAGGTTCGGCTGCCGCCAGCGACGGCCGGCACCGCCGGCTCGGGCGCCGCCGTTTAGCCAGCAAAACCAGGGAGTTGGCGGTCGCCGAAGGCGCGCTCTTGCAGGGCGGCGAACAGGGTGTCGAGCTCGACCAGCGAGGCGCGCTGGGCGGCCTGCAAGGCGTCGATGGCGGCGCGGCGGCGGGCAAACTCGCGCTGCACCGCAAGCGGCGGCAGGAACAGCGAGATCTGCACCATGCGCGTAAGCCCCAGATCGCGGTTGGCGATCCCGCGGGTGAGCCGCTGCGCCTGCGCGTGACAGAAGGGACTGTTCAGCATCTGCTCGAGCCACAGCGGCTCGACGCGCAGCCGGTCCAGCTTGAGCAGCGCGAGGTGTACCCAGATCGCAAACTGCGCGTCGGTATCCACCGCTGCCGCGATCCCCGTCGTCCCGCCCTTGGAGTACAGGATGTCCCCTCTTTGCGGCCGGCACCGCCGCCACAGGACCGCGGCCGCCGCGGGGCTTATCCACTTGAGATCCGTCCACAGGATCTCCCCGGGCCGCACATGGCGCGTCGACAAGAACGGAATCCCATCGTCTGTGTACGGCGGGCTCTCGTGCGGTCCGTCGGCGGCGCTGAGGATCACCTCGCCCAGCCGGACGGCCGGCCAGCCGCTCGCGTTTTTTGCCGGGTCGCCGCACAGCTGGACAAAAGTAGCCTGCCGCAGCGCGGTGAGCTCGCCGAGGGCGGCGCGGCGCTTGTCCGCCAGCGCCTCCGCCCGGTCCAGCACGTACGCGATCCGCCGCTGCTCCCCCAAGGGCGGCACGCTGACGGGGACGGCCCGCAGGTTTTTTATCGAGATGCTCGCCTGGTTGATTGCCTTTTTTACATACGGCAGGATGCGCGCGCGGAAAGGGCTGCTGCGGATAAGGTGCCGGGCAAAGCCCGGCTCAAGACGCGTCTTGTCGGGCCGCAGGCACAGCAGGTTCATGCCGTGGACGAGCTTCGCGGGGCGCCCTTCATAGACGGCGCAGTTGCCGATGTTGGCGACGCTGTTGATGTGGCTGAACAGGATGTCGCCCGGCTGCAGCAGGAAGGAGCCGCAGGCGTCCTCGGCCAGGCCGGCGTAGCCGACGCGGAGCTCATTGACGCGGGCCGCCGAGATGGTCTCGATGCGGGTGATCGGCAGGCCGCGGCCCGACTTGTCCTGGCGGACGCTCAGTCCGTTGCGGATAAGCTCGAACAGGGTGCCGAAGGGGACTTCGGGCATCAGCATCGGCATCGTCATCGCAGCAGCGTCGTCAGCTCGCTGAGTCCCTGCTGGATCTCAAGCTCCAGCTCGGACAGCCTGGTCAGGACCTCCTGCGGGGAGCGCTGGGTGAGCTCGGCGGGGGCCACCTGCTTGTAGCGGCTCAGGCTGAGGTCGTAGTCCTCGGCGACGAGCTCGGACTTGGGGACGCAGAAGCTCGGCGCGGTGCGCGGGCGCTGGCGCTCGCTGCCGGCGCGGTGCGGCCAGCGCGAAAGCAGATCCGGCAGGTTGTTTTTCGCGTGCTCCGCCGCGGTCAGCGGGGCCGGGGGAACCGCGCCCAGCTTGTCCGCCGGCAAGAGCGGCTGGCGCTTGTCGTCCAGGCTCCAGCCGTCGGCGGTCACTTCATAGAACCAGACGTGGTCGGTGCCGCCGGAGTCGGTCTTGGTAAAAAGGACGATCGCGGTGGAGACCCCGGCGTAGGGCTTGAACGCGCCGCCCGGCAGCGAGATCACAGCCTCCAGCCGCTGCTCCTCGATAAGGAGCGCGCGCAGCTTCCGGTGCGCCGCGCTCGCCCCGAACAGCACCCCGTCGGGCACGATCACCGCCGCCCGGCCGCCGGGCCGCAAGAGGCGCAGGCCCAGCGCCAGGAACAGGAGCTCGGTCTTGCGCGTCCGCACCACCTGCAACAGCTCGCGGGCGCAGCTCCCGTGGTCGAGCGAGCCGGTAAACGGCGGGTTGGCCAGGACCAGGCTGTAGCGCTCTTTTTCGCCGGCGTGGTCCTGGGCCAGGGCGTCGCGGTAGGCGATGTCCGGGGCCTCCACCCCGTGCAGCAGCATGTTCATGCTGCCGATGCGCAGCATGGTGCGGTCGAAGTCGAAGCCGTGGAACATGCGGCGATGGAAGTGCTCGCGCTGCCCGGCGTCGGCGTGAAGCTCGCCGTGGTGGGCGCGCAGGTACTCGCTGGCCGCCACCAGGAAGCCGCAGGTGCCGGCGGCCGGATCGCAGATGACGTCGGCCGGGCCGGGCGCGGTCAGCTCGATCATCAGCCGGATGAGGTGGCGCGGCGTGCGGAACTGCCCGTTGTGCCCGGCGCTGGCGAGCTTGCTCAGCATGTACTCGTACAGGTCGCCCGCGGTGTCGCGCTCGGCGAGCGGCACGCGGTCGATGAGCTCCACCACCCGGGCCAGGAGCTCCGGCTGGGGGATGGTGAAGCGCGCATCCTTCATGTGGTGGGCATAGGCCGAGCCGCCCAGGCCGAGCGCCCGCAGAAACGGGAAGACGTGCTCCTCGAACAGGCTGAACAGCGGGCGCGGTGGCAGGTGCTTGAGGCGCGACCAGCGCAGCTCGGCAAAGGCGCAGCCCGTGGCGGTCAGCCCGTCGGGGAAGAGGTGGCGGGTGGGCGGCTCATCGAGGCGGCGCAGGAACAAGAGGTAGGTGAGCTGCTCCAGGACCTCCAGGGGGTTGGTGAGGCCGCTGGTCCAGAAGGTGGTCCAGATGCGGTCG
>DAOMZC010000396.1:0-6193 GCA_035437965.1 Pseudomonadota bacterium | reverse complement strand
CGCGCAAGGCCCCGGCGGCGAAGACCACCCGCGCGCCGGCGCGGACCCAGCGGCGCAGCGCCCGCTAGATCGCGAGGCAGACGATGGCCCAGCTAGCCGAGTACAATCGCAAGCGCGACTTCCACCGCACCAGCGAGCCGAGCGGCCGGGTCGAGCGCGGTCGCGGCCACTCCTTTGTCGTGCAGAAGCACGCCGCGCGCCGGCTTCACTACGACTTCCGGCTTGAGCTCGACGGGGTCCTCAAGAGCTGGGCGGTGCCCAAGGGGCCGTGCTTCGACCCCAGCGTCAAGCGGCTGGCGGTCGAGGTGGAAGACCACCCGCTGTCGTACGCCGACTTCGAAGGGACGATCCCGCACGGCGAGTACGGGGGCGGCTCGGTGCTGGTGTGGGATCGCGGCAGCTGGGAGCCGGAAGGGGACCCGCACAAGGGGCTGGACAAGGGGCACCTGCGGTTCGCGCTGCACGGCGAGAAGCTTTCCGGCACCTGGAACCTGGTGCGCACCCGGCGCGATCCGCGCGGCAAGCCGCAGTGGCTCCTTATCAAGTCGCACGACGAGGCGGCGCGGCCAGAGGCGGAGTTCGATGTCGCGGCGGAGCTGCCGCAGAGCGTCATCACCGGCGTGGTGATCGATGATGTCGCGGCGCAGGTGGACGAGTCGGGACGGCTCGCGGTGCCGCGCCGGCGCCTCGCTCGCCGCGCCGCGGCGAAGAAGTCACCAGCGAAGGTTCCCAAGGGAGCGGCGACCGCAGCGACCAAGAAGGTTGCCAAGGCAGCGGCAACCGCCGCGGCCAAGAAGGAAACCAAGACAGCTGCAGCGGCCAGACCCGCGCGATCGGGGCCGGCGGCGCGGCGCGCGCGCGCTCCGGCGGAGGCAGCCGAGGATGCGCTGCCCGAGTTCATCGCGCCGCAGCTCGCGACCCTGGTTGCCGAGCCGCCGGTCGGCGACCCCTTCATCATCGAGACGAAGTTCGACGGGTACCGCGCGCTGGCGCGCATCGAGCACGGCGCAGGGAGCGCCGGAGACCGCGTCCGCATCTTCACCCGCAGCGGCAAGGACTGGACGGCGCGGTTTGCTCCCATCGCCAAGGCGCTCGCCGGGGTGGCCGTGGATAGCGCCTACCTCGACGGCGAGATCGTGGTCCTGGGCGCCAAGGGGCAGAGCGACTTTCAGGCCCTGCAGAACTCCCTCTCGGAGGGGGCGACGGGGCGCCTCATCTACTATGTGTTCGATCTGCTCTACCTCAACGGCCACGATCTGCGCCACCTGCCGCTCGCGCAGCGCAAGGAGCTGCTCGCCGCGCTGTGCCAGAACAACCCCCACGAGCAGCTGCGCTACAGCGCCCACCAGGCAGGCGACCCGCAAGAGCTGCTTGCCGCGTGCTGCAAGGCGGGCGGCGAGGGGATCATCTGCAAGGATGGCCGCCGGCCCTACAAGTCGAGCCGCAGCGCCGACTGGCTGAAGGTCAAGTGCAAGAACCGGCAGGAGTTCGTGATCGTCGGATATACGGCGCCGCGCAAGACGCGCGATCACCTGGGCGCGCTGCTCCTTGGCGCGTATGAGTCGCAGGGCAGGGACCCGCAGCTGCGCTACGTCGGCCGGGTCGGCACCGGCTTTGGCAGCGAGCAGCTGCGCGAGCTCAAGGAGCAGCTCGCGCGCCTCAAGGTCGCCGCGCCGCCCGTGTATAACCCCGAGCGCGCGAGCACCGTCACCTGGGTCGCGCCGCGGCTCGTCGCCGAGATCGAGTTTGGCAGCTGGACCGCGGACCGGATCTTGCGGCACGCGGTGTTCCGCGGCCTGCGCGCCGACAAGTCGGCGACCGAGGTGGTCGTCGAGCAGCCGGCGAAGCTGCCGGTGGCCCGGCGCGCGCCGTCCGCCGCGAAGAAGGAGGGCCCGCCGCTCACCAACCCGGACAAGATCATGTTCCCGCCGAGCGGGCCGACCAAGCAGGAGCTGGCGGACTACTACGCCCGCGTCGCGCGCCGCATGTGGCCGTATGTGCAGGGAAGGACGCTGTCGCTCCTGCGCTGCCCCGAGGGCAACAAAAAGGAGTGCTTCTTCCAGCGCCACATCACCGGTGACAAGCCCGAGCCGGGGCTCTTGGGCGTCGAGCTGGCCGAGAAGGACAAGGTCCGCAGCTACCGCTACCTGGAGTCGCCGCTGGGCCTGCGCAGCCTGGTGCAGCTCGGCGTACTCGAGGTGCACCTGTGGGGCTCGCGCGCCACGGAGCCCGAGACTCCGGTCGAGGTGGTGTTCGACCTCGACCCGGCGCCCGAGGTCGGCTGGCCGCAGGTTGTGCAGGGGGCGCTCGCGGTAAAGGAGCTGCTGACCCGGCTCGGGCTCAAGAGCTTCGTCAAGCTGTCGGGCGGCAAGGGCGTGCACATCCACGCGCCGATCCGGCCGAGCTACGGCTGGGACCAGGTCCGCGCCTTCTGCCACGCCGTCGCCCGCCAGCTCGCCAGCGCGGCCCCCGAGCGCTTCACCGCCGTCCTCTCCAAGCGCGACCGCACCGGCAAGATCTTCATCGACTATCTGCGCAACGGCCGCGGCGCCACCTTCATCGCCCCGTTCTCGGTGCGCGCGCGCGACGGAGCGCCGATCGCGGCGCCGATCCGCTGGAGCGCGCTCGGTCCGGCGCTGCGCCCCGACGCGTATTCGGTGCGCACGATCGATAAGTACTTCGCCGACTATCCGCGCGACCCGTGGTCCGGCTTCACCCGCCTGCGCCAGCGCCTCACCCTCTTCGAATAGACCGGTGGGCGACAACCGGGCGGGCGGCGGGAGGCGGCGCGGGCCTGGGCTCGGGGGGCGGCTCGGCGGCGACCTCGCCGGCGCGGCGGATCGTCGCCTCCTTCTCGTAGATGCGGAGCAGCGCCACCGCCAGCGAAGTGATGACCGGCCCGAGGATCAAGCCGATGAGGCCGAAGACCTCCAGGCCGCCGAACAGCGCCACGAAGGTCAGGAGCGCCGGCGCCTCCCCGTGCCCGCCGACCAGGCGCGGGCGGATGATGTAGTCCGAGACACCGACCACCACCGCCGCGCCGTATACGAGCTCCGCGATGCCGAGGCCGACGTGGCCGCTGAGGAGCAGGTAGATCCCCGCCGGCACCCACACGAGCAGCGTGCCGACGCCCGGCAGCAGCGAGGCCACCGTGGTCAGCGCCCCGAGCAGCGGCGCCTCGGGCACCCGGGTGATGAAGTAGCCGATGGTGGCCAAAAGCCCCTGCGCCAACCCGGTGAGCACGGTGCCGAGCAGCACGGTGCGCCCGACGCGGCGGAACTCGTCGAACAGCGCCCGGGTGTCGCGCGGGCGCAGCGGCAGCATGATCTCGGCCCGCCGTGACAGCGCCGACCAGTTGAGCAGGACGAAGAACATGCTGAGGACCAGGAAGAAAATCGCCAGCAGGATCGCGAAGGTCGTCCCCGCCACCGTGGTCGCCAGGCTCGCCAGGCGCACCGAGGCCTCGGCGGTGGCGTCGCGAACCTGGTCGGCCAGGCGCTGCGGCTCGATTCCCAGGTGGGTCAGCCACTTGACCAGGCGCTCCAGGAAGTGGCGCAGCGCGCCGCCGGGCTGCAGCGAGCTTACGAGCTCGCGAATCCGGCCAACGCCGCGCCCGATCAGCAGGTAGCCAAAGCCGAGCAGGCTCAGCGCGATGGTCAGCAGGATGCCCCCGACACAGACCAGGGCCGCCACCACGGGGCGTCGCCAGCGGGCGCGCATCGTGCGGTAAAACGGCTGCAGGGTGAACGCGCTCAGGGTCCCAAGCAGGATGCCGATGCCCACCGGGCGCGCTATCCAGATGATCGCCAGCGCCGCCAGCAGCGCCCCGACTCCCAGGGCGAGCTGCTCGCTGTTGCGCGACGGCGGGGGCAGGTCGGCGGGCGCCGCGGCGAGCTTCTGGCCCGCGTCCGGGCCGAGCTCCGGGCCGGCGGCGCGCGGTAGCTCGGGGAATGAGGCAGCACTCTCCACAGGATCATTCATGAGCGATCACTCTTTATAGGTATCGAAGTCAGTTCGCAGCAAGCACGCCGCGCGCCATGCAGCCGCGACGCGCGCGCGGGGGCGCTCTTCAATGGCCACCGCGGGTTGGGCGGTGCGCCGGCTGCGATTGTAGTGGGCGCACGGGCTCACTGGGGCACAGGAGCACATATATTTTTTCTTCTTCCCAGGACCCGGGACCGCAGACTCTTTTTTTGTTGCTGCCGCTTCCAGAGAGAGGCCCTCACCGCTCGCGCAGTGGCCGCGCTGACCCAGGGGGCTGAACGAACGTGGCATGTCCGGTGCATAAGGAGTACGCTGCCTAAGCTCGAACTTTAGTCACGTAAGTATTAAGGAAAGGGAGAACTTCATGAATACCTTCTCACGTCACGCGCTTCACCTGGGAGTCCTCGCCGCCGGTCTGCTCTCTGCTTGCGGCACTGGGGAGGGCCTGCCCGGAATCGTCCCCACCATGAATATCAGCTCGCCGGCCAATAACTCCACCGCCAACCTGTCGGCGAACAAGCAGATCGCGGTGAACTTCACCACGAACTACACCCTGCAGGCGCCGGGGACGTGCGGGGCGACCGCCAACTGCGGCCACGTCTATCTGCTCGTCGACAACACCGCGTGCAACTCCGGCAGCCTGGCCTACAACACGCTGGTCATCGCGAGCCCGGCGCAGGCCGATCTGGGCAAGTGCGCGACCGCTACCGGAATGCACACCATCACCCTGCAGCTGCGCCACGACGACGGCTCCCCGGTGCTGAACCTGGTGAACAATCCGGTCGTCGACACGGTGACGATCACCGCGCAATAGGACGTACCTACCCAAGGGCCGTACCCGAGGGCCGGCGCAAGGTCCTTCCAAGACGCGCCGGCCTGCCTTATCCTGCCGGACCTATGGAGTCCCTGGCGGCGCCCGATATGGAGCTCGAGTACGCGGACCCGGCGATGCTGCACGAGCTCCGCCGGCACCTCCCCAGCTGGACGCGCGACGCCGCCGCTTATCGCGAGGCGGCGGGCGCGCGGGCGCAGCTCGAGGTGGTGTACGGGGAGCGGCCGCGTCAGCGCCTGGACCTGTTTGCGCCGACAAGCGGGGCAAGCGGGCCGGTCGTCCTGTTCATCCATGGCGGCTACTGGCAGGCCATGGACAAGTCCCTTTTCAGCCACCTGGCGGCCGGGCCCAGCGCGCACGGAGTCACGGTCGCGGTGGCCGGCTACACCCTGTGTCCGCAAGTGACCGTGGCGCAGATCGTCGATGAGCTGCGGCAGGCGGTCGCCTTCCTGGCCCGGCGCTTTGGCCGCGCGATCACAGTCTGCGGCCACTCGGCGGGCGGCCACCTGACCGCCTGCATGGTGGCGACCGACTGGCGGGCCGTGGACGCCGGCCTGGCCGCGGATACGGTGGCGGCCGGGCTGCCGATCTCGGGACTCTTCGAGCTGGAGCCGCTGATCCAGACCTCCCTCAACGAGCGGCTCGGGCTGGACGCGGCGGAGGCGCGGCGGCTGTCCCCGCTGCTGTGGCCGGTGCGCGCCGGCACCGAGCTTGTCGCCTACGTGGGGGCCAGCGAGTCCGCCGAGTATCGGCGTCAGACCCGTGCCCTGGTCGCGCGTTGGCGGCAGGCCGGCGTTGCTGCCTCTGCCGTCGAGGCCACCGGCGAGAACCACTTCACGGTCATCGCTCCGCTCGCCGATCCGCAGAGCCAGCTGACGCAGCAGCTGGTGCGGCTCGCCGCTCCGTAGCTAGACGGGCGCAGCGGCTCCGGCCGGCAGGGGCGCGGACTCCTTTTTTGTCGGGGGCCGTCCGCGCGGACGCCCCGAAGTCGTGAAGGAAGAGGCGGGTCGGAGGCAGCTCCCCAGGATCGCCGCTACGGAATAAGGAGAGTCCCTACGGAGCAGCGGTGACCGCGAAGGTCACTGGCCTCCCCGGGCTGGTCGGGAAGTCGAAGCGGACGCGGCGAGCGCCGGGCGGCACCGGGGTGGCAACCCCGCCCAGCTCGGCCGCGGTGATGGCGGTGGGCATCTCGACCTCGATGGCGCGCGAGCCGGTCTGCAGCGGTCGGTACTCGCCCTGCAGGCGGCCCGGGTGCTCGACGACGCGGAGGAGCGGTGCGTCCAGCTCCCGCGCCTCGGCCGCGCTGCGTAGCAGCGGCGGCCTGATAAGGATCCCGCCGCCATCGGCGCGCGGCCCGATCCCGGCCACCCGCAGCGC
>DAOMZC010000395.1:0-6201 GCA_035437965.1 Pseudomonadota bacterium | reverse complement strand
GCAGGTGCAGCGGCCGGCGGGTCGTCCAGGTCCGGCGGCGGGTCCGGCGGCGGCCGGGGCGGTGGACAGCGGCAACGGGCCGGAGGCGCAGCTCGGGCGGGCCAAGCTCGCCTACCAGCGCGGCGACTACGGGGCGGCGGTGCTGCTCTTGCACCCGCTGCTCTACCCGCAGGCGCTGCTGGCGCAGGAGGATCAGGTCCTGCTCGCCCACAAGCTGCTCGCGCTGTCCTACTTCTTCGAGCACAACGAGGCCGGGGCCGAGCAGGAGCTGAACCTGCTCCTGTCGCTGCGTCCCGACTTCGCGCTCGACCCGGTGGTCGAGCCGCTCAAGGCGGTGGCGTTCCTCGACGACATCCGCCGCCGCAACGAGCAGCGCCTGCAGGACATCCGCCGCCGCCAGGCCGAGGAGGAGCAGCGGGTCAAGGCCGAGACCGAGGCGCTGCAGCGCCAGGCCGAGCTGCTGGCGCAGAAGCGGGCCCGGCGGGTCTACATCGAGCGGGTGGTGCACAAGAAGTTCAGCGCGCTGTCGCTTTTGCCGCTCGGCGTGCCGCAGCTGGTGGACGGGCGGCGGGCGCTTGGGGCGGTGCTGCTGACCGGCGAGCTGCTGACGGCGGGGGCGTCGGTAGGGTCGTGGCTCACGGTGCGCCTGCGCTACCCGGACAACACCTTCCCGCCGCGCGAGTTCACCGCCGCGCAGGCGCTGACCGCGACGTACCTGACCACCGGCGTGGTGTTCTGGGGGCTCGTCCTCACCGGCCTCATCGACGCGCTGCTGCACGCCCGGACCGTCACCGAGGTGCACGAGCTGCGCGAGCCGCCCAAGGACCTGGGCAAGGAGCCCGCGACCCCGGCCGCCGACAGCGAGTCGGGCCGCGAGCGCGGCGCCGCAGGCGACCCCGGTTCAGACAAGGACGGCAAGGCCCGGGGCAAGGCCAAGGACCTCCAGGCGCCGCCGCGCGTCTATCTGCTGCCGCTTACAGGGGACTTGCTGACCGGCGAAGGCGCACTTGGCGGGTTGCGTCCGCAGGCCGTACCATCGTACGGCTTGCAGCTCGGCACTACGTTCTGAGGACCTTATGCTCGCCCTTCGACTCCTGCCCGGCCCGGGAACGCCCGCGGGCCCCGGCTCCAAGACCAAGCTGTTTCGGCTGTTCAAGAAGCTCATCACCATCGGGCGCGGCGCCGACAATGACATCGTCATCGCCGACCCCCAGCTGCAGCCGAGCCACGCCTACCTGCAGATCGAGGGCGAGCTGTGCACGGTGGTCGCGGTCGCCGGCGACGTGATCGTCGGGTGCCGCAAGAAGAGCCGGGTCAAGCTGGCGCGCGGCGACATCTTCAAGCTCGGCCAGACCGAGCTCCAGCTTGCCGAGGAGTCCGAGGCCGCCAGCGAGCCGGCGGTCTCGCCTCCTCCGTCGGTGCCGCCGGTCGGCGAGCGCGTCCGCGACCCCGCCGCCCTGGCGGCCTACCGCAAGCTGTACGAGTTCTCCGAGCGGCTCATGCACAGCTACGAGCTCGACGACCTGCTCGGGGCGCTGCTCGACGCGGTGATCGAGGTGAGCGCCGCCGATCAGGGGTTTTTGGTGCTGCTCGATGACGGCGGCCGGCCGCGGGTGCGGCTGGCGCGCAACCGCCGCAAGGAGCCTTTGCCCGACCCCGACGAGCAGCTGTCCGACTCGATTGTCGCCAAGGTCGTGCGTACCCAGCAGCCGATCATCGTCAGCGACGCCCTGCGCGACGCCGAGTTCCAGAACGCGCAGAGCGTCATGTCGCTGCGCCTATCGAGCGTGATGTGCGTGCCGCTGCGCGAGCGCGGGCGGATCCTGGGGGCCCTGTACGTCGGCTCCAGCGGCGTCTCCAACCTGTTCCGCCAGAGCGATCTCGAGGTGCTGACGGTGCTCGCCGCCCAGGCCGGCCTCATCCTGCGCAACGCGATGCTGGTCAGCCACCTCAAGAGCGACAACCAGCGCCTCGGTGCCGAGCTGGAGCAGCTGCGCGTCGGCGCCATCGCCTCGATCGGGGCCGGCGCCGGGGCCTCGCCGGCCATGCAGGAGGTCCTGCGCACCGTCAAGAAAGTCGCCGGCACCGATGTCTCGGTCCTCATCACCGGCGAGACCGGCACCGGCAAGGAGCTCATCGCGCAGGAGATCCACCGCCTGTCGCCGCGCAAGAGCGGCCCGATGATCGCCATCAACTGCGGCGCCATCCCCGAGCCGCTCTTGGAGTCGGAGCTGTTCGGCCACGTCAAGGGCGCCTTCACCGGCGCCATCGCCAACAAGCCCGGCCGCTTCCAGAGCGCCCACGGCGGCACCGTCCTCCTCGACGAGATCGGCGAGATGCCGCTGGGCCTGCAGGTGAAGCTGCTGCGCGTGCTGCAGGAGCGCGTGGTCACCCGCGTCGGCGACACCCGCGCCGAGCCGGTCGATGTGCGCATCCTCGCCGCCACCCACCGCGACCTGCCGGCCGAGATTCGCGCCGGCCGCTTCCGCGAAGATCTGTACTACCGCCTCAACGTCGTCCAGGTCCACCTGCCGCCGCTACGCGAGCGCGGCGACGACGTCGTCATCCTCGCCCGCTACTTCCTGCGCCGCTTCGCCGACGAGCTGCAGATTCCTCCGCGCTCCCTGTCGCCCGCCGCCGAGCTGGCCCTGCACAAGCACCCCTTCCCCGGCAACATCCGCCAGCTCGAGAACCACATCAAGAAGGCCCTGGTCCTCTCCGATCACGAGCTCCTGCAGCCCGAGGACCTGGGCATCTCGCAAAGCGGCCCGAGCCCCGCCCGCACCCTGCCCCTGGCCGAGGCCAAGGAGCGCTTCGCCCGCCAGTACGTAAGCGAGATCCTCACCCTCCACGGCGGCAACCGCACCCGCACCGCCCACGCCCTGGGCGTCGACCCGCGCACCATCTTCCGCTTCCTCGAAAAGGAGGCCGACAAGGACGCCCCACCCGAGCCCGACCGCGACCCCGACTCCCCGCCCGAGTCCGGCCCCTCTGCCGCGTCTCCCCAGCCGAGGAGCGAGTGAGGGGGTGTGCTACGCTCACCCCCGACCCCCTCATCCAAGGAGCCTGCATGGACCGTCAAGCCGTCACCAAGATGATCCTCGCCGCCAAGGTTAAATCCGGAATCCGCTGGGCCGATGTCGCCAAGCAGCTCGGCACCAGCAAGGAGTGGGCGACCGCCGCCTGCCTCGGCCAGATGCAGATGAACAAGACCCAGGCCGAGACCGCCGGCAAGATCTTCGGGCTCGACGACGAGGCCGTCGCCTGGCTGCAGATCGTCCCCTATAAAGGCAGCCTCCCCCAGGCCGTGCCCACCGACCCCCTCATCTACCGCTGGTACGAGATCGTCAGCGTCTACGGGACCACCCTCAAGGAGCTCATCCACGAAGAGTTCGGCGATGGGATCATGAGCGCGATCGATTTCTCGCTGAACATCACCCGCGAGCCCGATCCCAAAGGCGACCGCGTGCACGTCGTGATGTCCGGCAAGTACCTCCCCTACAAGACGTACTGAGCCGCTTGCTCGCCGTGCCCACGCGGCACACCGTGTCAGCGGCGCACACCACAAGCGCCCCGCCGACCCGCCGCCGCGCACTCCGCACTCTCCCAGTCACACCCTGCCGCTCCGCCGCCAGCCCCGCCCTTGCCTCCAGCAAGCCCGCGCCCGGCATGGCCGTTGCTCTGCTTGGGAGACCAACTTAAAGGAGACAGGATCATGAACCTATTCAAGACGGTCAAGGTAGCAGCGCTGGCTTTTGGCGTCCTCTTCACCTTCGCGAGCGTGGGCTCGCCTGTCTACGCCGCCGACACCAAGGCCGGCAAGGCCGCCGAGCGGGCCGGCGAAAAGGCCGGCGCAGCCGCTGACAAGACAGCCGCCGCCGCCGACTCCGCCGCCAAGAAGACCGGCGATGCAGTCGATGACGCCGCCAAAAAGACCGGCGATGCCGTCGACGACGCTGGCAAGAAGACCAAGAAGGCCGCCAAAAAAGCCACCAAAGCCACCGGCGACAGCGTCGAGAAAGCCGGCAAGAAGGTCAAAGAAGCCGGCGAGTAACTGAAAGAAGGAGTGGGGCCGACCGAAGATCCTTTTTTGTCAGCGCAGCTGGCAAAAAAGGATCGCAGGGAAGGGGGGCCCCGCGACGGCGAAGCTAGAAAGAGCTCGAACATCGAAGCCCGAGCATCGAAGCCCGAGCATCGAAGCCCGAACCCTCCCCGCAAACAGCAGCTCAAGCCGAGGGCTTCTTGCCCTGCAGTCCCGCCTTCTCAGCCCGTCGCAGCGACTCTCCCTCCGGCCCCTCCAGCGCTTCCTTGGCCTCCTCGGCCAGCTTGTCCACCTTCCCGCTCGCGATGGTGCGCTTCACCCCCGCCTCGTAGTGGTGCGCCGCCGTCCGGCTCCCCTCGCCTTCGTTCTTGTCCTGGGTCTTGCTCTCGTTGGTGTTCATGAGGAACTCCTTTGAATGCAGGCCCATAAAGCACTCTTCGTGCCATCCAGCTCGACGCTCGCGCGATTGAGCGACCTGTAGTTCAGGGTTCCTTGAGCATGTCGCGCAGCGCCTCGAACAGGATCCGCACTCCCTTGCCCAGCTCGGCGACCGGCAGCCGCTCCGCGTCGCCGTGCATCGACGCCACCAGCTCTGCGGACAGCACCACCGGGAAGATTCCGTAGCTCTTCACCCCCCGCGGGCGGAATGAGTTCGCGTCCGTCCCGAACGGCACCAGCGTTGGCACCACCACCGCTTCCGGACTCGTTCGCCGGATCGCCGCCGCCAGCGCCCGAAACAGCGGCGTGTCGTCGGGCGTCACCACCGGATCGTCGGACTCGTAGGTGACCGTCAGCTGCAGCCCCGGGTCCCCCAGCCGCCGGCGCAGCTCGCCCAGCCACTGCGCGGTCGTCGTGCCCGGCAGCACCCGGCAGTCCAGCGTCGCCTCTGCCACCGAGGGGATGACGTTGACCTTGGGCGGCTCGCCGACCCCCGAGCGCAGCGTCGTCAGCGCGATCGTCGACTGCTCGATCGCCCGCGCGTACTTGTTCGCGGCCAGCGGCCCGAGCCGGCGCCGCAGCTGCTCGACGATCGCCACCGAGCCCGCCGGCAGCGGCTCGGCGAGCAGCCGGTGCAGCGCCCGCACCAGCCGGTCGTTGGGGTTCTGCTCGTGCGGCTGGCTGCCGTGCCCCGCCACGCCGTCGGCGCGCACCTTCAGCCAGATGAGCTTCTTCTCCGCCACCGCGATCCCGTAGACCAGCTTGCCCGCCGCGTACAGGTCGCGGCTGCCGCAGCCGCCCTCGTCAAGGACGTACTCCGGATCGAGCTCTGCGTAGTGGTGGGCCAGCATCCACCGCGTGCCCAGCCCGCCGCCCGCTTCTTCGTCGGGCACCGCGAGGAACAGGACATCCCGGGTGCGCTGGACGTTCTGCCGCAGCAGCGTCAAAAGAGCGTAGAGGTGGATCACCCCCAGGCTCTTCATATCGATCGCGCCCCGGCCCCACAGCATCCCGTCCTTTATCACCGCGCCGTACGGCTCCACCGGCCAGCGCGAGGCGTCCGCCGGCACTACGTCCATATGGTGGAGCAAGAGGATCGGCTTGCCGCGCGGCGGGCTCACCGTGGCCGGCAGGCGCCCCAGGACTATCGCCTTGCCCGGGGCCGACTCGTAGCGGGTCACCGCGAGCCCCGCCTGCTTGAGCAGCCCCGCCAGGAGCTCCGCGGTCTGTCGGGTGTCGCCCGGCGGGTTCTGGGTGTTGATGCGGATGTACTGGCTGAGGGTCTTTAGCGCCTCGTCCGCCGTGCGCTGCCAGTCGATTGGCTGCGCCGCCGTCGGGCGCGCCAGCAGCAGCGTGAGCGCCAGCGCGGCGGCGCTAACAAGGGGTTTGCGGCGGTTCATGGACATGGGCGAGCAGCTGAATCGGGCACGGTGCAGCCTCGGGTAGAAGGAGCTGCTCAGCCGGTCGGCTGCTCAGCTGGCGGCAAAGACACGCTGCAAGTAGGACTGCAGCGCGGCGGTGTCCAGGCGCGGCGCCCGGAAGGCGATGTAGCCGTCGGGACGCAGGAGGTACAGGCCCGGGCCGTCGAGCCCGTAGCGCTCGTGCAGGAGCCCGCGGTCGTCGTAGATGCTCCCCTTGGGCCCGACGCCGTCGCCGCGCCAGATCAGGATCACCTCGCAGAGCCGCCGGTGGACGCCCAGCGCGTCCTGCACCTGGCGCTG
>DAOMZC010000394.1:0-6219 GCA_035437965.1 Pseudomonadota bacterium | reverse complement strand
GCCGGCTGCGGGTGAGATGGCGCCCGCCGGGCCGGCTGCGGGCGCTGCGGGCGCTGCTGCGCTGCCCGGTTCCGTCGCCGATGGAGCGGGCGCGCCGGGCAGTTCGCCAGCGGGAGGGTTTTTCGGCGCTTCGTCGAGCGGCACTACCGGGACCGGCACCGAAGGGCCGGTGGGCAGGCGCTTGGGCGAGCCGGCGGGCGCGGTCAGCTGCGGCGGCGGGGCCGCTGGGAGCAGGCTCGCCGGCCGGAGCAGCAGCATCACCACCACGGCCACTAGGGCGCCGACCAGCGCCGCCAGCACCAGGGCGCCGACCAGCGCCAGCCGGCTGGTGATGAGCGCATTGGGCGGCAGGCTGAGCGTCGTGGCGGACGACTTTCCGACGCTGTCTCCCGAGCGCGAGCGCTGCGAGCTCAGCTCACCGCGGCCACGCGGCGCGGCGCTCCGGCTGCTGGCCGGGACGCGCCCCTCGCCGCGCCCGTTGTCGGCCGCCGGGCGCTTGCCGCCGGTGTCGCGGTTGTCCGAGGAGCTGTCGCTGAGCCCCCGGCGAGCGCTGCGCCCGTCATCGCTGCCGAGCTCGGGCGGAAGCGGCTTGGTGGCTTCGGTGGACTTGCCGGCCCCTTCGCTGGCGACTCTCTTCGGCGCTGCCTCTGCCGCCGGGCCGGGCGGGGCCGCTCCCCGCGGCGCGCGGGCCTTGCCGGCGGGGGCCTCGGTGACGACGCCGACTGCCGGGATCGGGGCGCTCGCCCCGCTGCTCGCAGCGTCCTTGGCAGGGTCCTTGGCAGCGTCCTTGAGGGCGTCCCGGGTAGAGTCCCTGAGGGCGTCCTTGGCAGCGGCGGGCGCGACCGGCCCCGGCTCGGGCTCCTTGCTGCGCGCGGAGGCGCGGACGGCTTCACCCGCCTCGGGAGGCGGCAGGCTGCCGCCCGATGGCTTGTCGCGTGAGATGCCCGAGGCGGGCCCCCTGGAGGTCGCCGAAGTCGGGCCCCTGGAGGTCGCCGAGGTCGGCCCTCTGGAGGTCGCCGAGGTCGCGCCGCGCGAGGTCGCCGAGGTCGGCCCTTTGGAGGTCGCCGACGCCGTGCCATCGCGCGAGCTCGCCGAGGGGTTCGAGTCGGCCGACGAGCCATCGGGCAGGCGACCGCTGCGCGAGCTGCTCTGCCCGCTGAGCTGCGGCGGGATGGTGCCGATCGACATCTTGGCCGACGGCGCCCCCGACAGCGGGGCGAGCACCGCGCCGACCTCGAAGATGCCGCTGTTGCGCCGCGAGCGCGCGCTCTCGGGCACCAGCTCCTCGACCGGGCGGCTGAGCTCCTCGACCGGCAGCCGGCCGGCCGCCACCGCCATGGCCAGCGGCGTCGGCGCCAGCCGGCGGCGGATCGGCGCCCCGGTAAGCGCCACCGCCTCGATGTCGGCGATCAGCGCCTCGATCGACGAGTAGCGCTGCGCCGGCTCCTCGTGCATGCCGCGGGTGAGGACGTGCCCCATCGCCGGCTTCTCGGCCAGCAGGGCCTCCCAGCCGCTGCCCTGCCCGACCGACAACAGGTGCCGATAAAGCGCCGCCAGGCCGAACACATCGGCGCGCGGATCCGGCTGGCGGCCGGCCCGCACCTCGGGCGACAACAGCTCGACCTCGCCGACCTTCTTGACCGCCTCCAAGTAGATGCTGCGCGGCAGCGCCGCCCCCAGACCAATGTCGCACAGCTTGGCCCCGTCGGGCCGCAACAGGACCGACTCCAGCCGCAGGTCGCCGTGGCACAGCATCTGGCCGTGGATGTAGCTCAGCGCCGAGGCCAGCTGCGCCCCGATCTGCCGCACCTCGGCGAGCGGGAAGCGCTCCTTCTGGCGGAAGGTGACCATGCGCCGCAGCAGCACGCCCTGGCTGAGGCCGGCCTGGATCGCCTCGATCAGCACCACCGTGTTGTGCTCGTCGAGGAGCTGGACGTCGATGAGCCGCGGCATGCCCGGGTGCTGCAGCCCGCGCATCCGCTGCAGGTCGCGCACCAGCTTCTCGCGCATCGCCGGCTCGGGCACAAGGTCCGGCTTGACCACCTTGACCAGGACGTCCGGCTCGGGGATGGACTCGCGGTTCTCCGGCTGCGGGTGGCTGGTGCCGCCCTGATCGCAGGCGTGGTAGCCGACCCACAGGGCGGTCTCGCCGCTCTTGGTCACCACCTGGTAGCGCCGGGCGATGACCTCGCCGCGGCGGAAGCTGGGCACCGCGGCCACTGCTATCCCCGTCCGGTGTGGCCGAAGCCACCGGCGCCGCGGCAGGTCTGGTCGAGGAGCTCGACCTCATAAAGGTGGGCCGGGGCGACCGGACAGATGACAAGCTGGGCGATACGCTCGCCGGCCGCGATCGTCACTTGCTCCTGCCCCAGGTTGATGAGCAGCACTCGGACCTCCCCCCGATAGTCACTATCGATGGTACCCGGACTGTTCAGGATCGTCACACCCTCCTTGAGCGCCCACCCCGAGCGCGGCCGCACCTGACCCTCGAACCCCGGCGGTATGGCGACCGCCAGACCGGTGGGCACGAGCGCCCGCGCCAGCGGCCCGAGCACGACCGTCTCCCCCGCCGCCAGGCAGGCGCGCAGATCCATCCCCGCCGCGCCGGCGGTCTGATAGGCCGGCAGGACGGCTTCGGGCCGCAGCCGCCGACAGGCGACGGCGACCCGGCCGGGCGGCGTGAGATCTGGAGGAGAGTGCTCGACCGCGGCAGGACCGGCGGCGCCGGCGTTGGCAGAAGCCTCCCCGCCGGGGCCGTCCTGACCGGGGTCAGGCAGGCCCGCTACGCGGGGGGCAGGGGTCGGGCTGCGTAGGGAACTTGGCAAACTACCGAAGATTATGGATCACGTCTGGTTTTTGGCCGAGGGCTTCTTTTCGCGAGAGGCGAATCTTGCCCATGCGGTCCATCCCGATGACTTTGACCAGCACCTCGTCGCCTTCTTTGACCACATCGCTCACGTTCTGGACGCGCTCGTTTGCGAGCTCGCTTACGTGCACCAGGCCATCGGTGCCGGGCAGGATCTCGACGAAGGCGCCGAAGTCGACGATGCGCCGGACCAGGCCCATGTAGAAGGCGCCGATCTCGGGCTCGGCGGTCAGGCCCTTGATGATGTCGATGGCCTTCTGCGCCGAGGGCCCGTCGGGCGAGGCGATCGACACGGTGCCGTCGTCCGAGACATCGATGGCGACGCCGGTCTGCTCGATGATCGCGCGGATCATCTTGCCGCCCGGGCCGATGATGTCGCGGATGCGGTCGGGCTTGACGACGACGGTGTAGATGCGCGGGGCGTAGCGCGACAGCTCCTTGCTGGGCGCCGCCAGGGTCTGCACCATCTTGTCCAGGATGTACAGCCGGCCGTCGCGCGCCTGGCGCAGGGCGCGGGTCAGCACGTCGCGCGACAGCCCTTGGATCTTGATGTCCATCTGCACGCTGGTGATGCCCTTGCGGGTGCCGCAGACCTTGAAGTCCATGTCGCCCAGGTGATCCTCGTCGCCGAGGATGTCGCTGAGGATGGCCACCCGGTCGGGCTTGCCGCCCTCGCCCTTTTCGAAGATGAGGCCCATGGCGATGCCGCTCACCGGGGCGGCGATCGGCACGCCGGCGTCCATCAGCGCGAGGCTCCCGCCGCACACGCTGGCCATCGACGAGCTGCCGTTACTCTCCAGGGTCTCGGAGACCAGGCGCACGACGTAGGGGAACTCCTTCTCGGACGGCATGACGCGCAAGAGCGCCCGCTCGGCGAGGTTGCCGTGGCCGACCTCGCGCCGCGACTGCGCGCGCAGCATCTTGGCCTCGCCGGTCGAAAACGGCGGGAAGTTATAGTGCAGCATGAAGCGCTTGGTGACGTCGCCCAGCAGCGAGTCGATGCGCTGCTCGTCCTGCGAGGTCCCGAGCGTAATCACCACCAGCGCCTGGGTCTCGCCGCGGGTAAACAGCGCCGAGCCGTGCACGCGCGGCAGAAGGCCCACCTCGCAGGTGATCTGGCGGATGTCGCTCGAGCGGCGGCCGTCGATGCGCACCTGCTCGCCGAGGACCATCTCCCGCACGATCTTTTTGTGCAGGCTGCTTACGGCTTCGCCGACTTCCTTGTTGCGGCCGGCGTAGGGGGCGGGCTCGGTGCTGGCGCCCGGAGCAGATCCAGTACCGCAGAGGGCGGCGAGGATCTCCTGGTGGACCAGCTGCTCCTGATCGTGGCGCTTGTGCTTCTCGCGCACGGTGACCGCGGCGCGCATCTTGTCCTTGCCGAGCTCGCGGACCTTTTCGTGCAGCGCCTCGTCCTTGGCCGGCGGCACGAACTCGCGCTTGGGGTGGCCGACCGCGGCGCGCAGCTTCTCGATGAGGTCGAGCACCGGCTGCGCCGCCTGGTGGGCGAAGAACAGCGCGTCGACGGTCATCTCTTCGCTGATCTGGTCGGCGCCGCCTTCCACCATGACGATGGCGTCGCGGCTGACCGCGACCACGAAGTCCAGGTCCGACTTCTCGCGCTGCTGGAACGTGGGGTTAATGACGAACTGCTCGTTGACCCGGCCGACGCGCACGCCGACGAACGGCCCGGCCCACGGGATGCTCGAGATGTGCAGCGCCGCCGCCGCGCCGGTCATCGCCAGCACGTCGGTGGGGTTCTCCTTGTCGTACGACAGCGCCATCGCGATGATCTGGGTCTCGAAGCGGAACCCCTTGGGGAACAGCGGCCGCGAGGGGCGATCGAGGAGCCGCGCGACCAGGATCTCGGCCTCGGTCGGCCGCCCTTCGCGCTTGAAGTAGCCGCCGGGGATCTTGCCGGCGCCGTAGGTCTTCTCGACGTACTCGCAGGTGAGCGGCAGGAAGTCGACGCCCTCGCGGGCGGTCTTGGAGGCGACCGCGGTGACCAGCACCACGCTGTCGCCGTAGCGGATAAGGACCGCGCCGTCGGCTTGCTTGGCCAGCTTGCCGGTCTCGAACGACAGCTCCTTGTCGCCGAGCATGACTGACTCTTTGATGTGCATACGTGCTCTCGCTTTCCGCGGCGGAGCGCCAGGCGCTGCGCCGGTGCAGAACCCGCGGGTCGTCTTGGTCCTTCAGTCCTAGGGCGATGCTCGCGGGGCAAGCACTGGCCGCCCTGGGTCAGGGCTCGGCCAGGCGCCGGCATCGCCGTACGACAGATGGAACAAAGCGCACCGCACGGGTGGGTTGTTAATCGGCCCGCGCATCAGGCAACCACTGCCCAGGGTGCGCATCATCGCGCGCACCTTGGGCCTTGGTCGAGCCTGGCGAGCCTTCGAGGGGGGCCAGCGAGCGACCCAGGGGCCGCCCGGCCGCGTTTACTTGCGGATGCCGAGGGTCTCGATCAAGGAGCGGTAGCGCTCCTCGCTCTTGTCGCGCAGGTAGTCGAGCATCCGCCGCCGCTGACCGACGAGCTTGAGCAGACCGCGCCGCGAGTGGTGGTCCTTGAGGTGGGTCTTGAAGTGCTCGGTGAGGTAGGTGATGCGCTCGGTGAGGAGAGCGATCTGCACCTCGGCAGAGCCGGTATCCGACGGGTGCTTGGCGAACTTGACGACTACATCTTTCTTGCGCTGCGTGGCGAGGCTCATAGGTACTCCAAATCCTTCGCTTTTTTTTGTGTAGTTTTTCGAGAACCGGCGGCCCTGTCAACCGAATGTTGAGGTTTCCCGCGTGCAAGTCACGCTCAGGCAGGCAGGCCGGTAAATCCGCGACCGATGATCCAGTTACCTGCGCTGCTACTTGCGCGGGCGTCCCCGGGCCTTGACCCGAGGTCGGGCTCGAGCACGGCGATGAGCTGCCCGCCTTCGTCGAGGGCTACCATCGCCGAGGATGCCGGCGGCAGCCGCTGCGCCAGCTCGCCGAGCGCCCCGCGGTGGCCCTGGCGCAGGCGGCTCGCCAGCTCGGGCGGGGCGACGAAGCTTGGCAGGTGGGCGAGCGCCGCGGCGGGCCCCTGCGGCTTTACCGCGCCGCGGGTGATCTCGTCGGGCGCCGCGGACGAGCAGCCGTCCTCCACCCGGAACCGGCCGACGCGCAGCCGGCGCAGCGCCGTCAGGTGCGCCCCCACCCCCAGCCGCTCGCCCAGATCGCGCGCCAGGGCGCGAATATAGGTGCCCTTGCCGCAGCGCACGGTGAACGTGACGCCCGGGGCGGCCCCCGTGAGCTCCAGCGCCTTGATGGCGATGGCGTCGACTCGCACCGGCCGCCGCTTGGCCGCGACCTCGGCATCGAGCGACGCC
>DAOMZC010000393.1:0-6235 GCA_035437965.1 Pseudomonadota bacterium | reverse complement strand
CGCCGAGCAGGATGCTGCCGTGCCCGGCGACATCGACGCTGAGCAGCCCCGCGGCGATGAGCTGCCGCAGCACCGAGTGCCAGCTCGTCTTGTCCAGCTCGCGGCCGACCCCGAAGGTCTTGAGCAGGTGGTGGCCGTTGCGCTCGATGCGCTCATTGGCGTGGCCGGTCAGCACGTCGATGAGGTAGGCGGCGCCGAACTGCTGCCCGGTGCGGTAGACCGCCGAGAGGGCCTTCTGGGCGACCAGGGTGCCGTCGAAGCGCTCGGGCGGGTGCAGGCAGTTGTCGCAGAAGCCGCAGCCCCCGGCGCGGGCGCTTGCGTGCGGGTCGTCGAAGTAGCCGAGCAGGACCTGGCGCCGGCAGCGCGTCGTCTCGCAGTAGCCGAGCAGGGCGTCGAGCTTGCGCTGCTCGACGCGGCGGTGCAGCTCGTCGGCCTGCGACGACTGCAGGAGCTGCCGCCGCAGCACCACGTCGGCGAGGCCGTAGGTCATGAGCAGGTTGGCCGGCTGGCCGTCGCGCCCGGCGCGCCCGGTCTCCTGGTAGTAGGCCTCGATGCTGCTCGGCAGGTCGAGGTGGGCGACGAAGCGCACGTCCGGCTTGTCGATGCCCATGCCGAACGCGATGGTGGCGACCATGACCAGCCCGTCCTCGCGCAGGAAGCGCTCCTGGTGGCGCTTGCGCACCTCGGCATCGAGGCCGGCGTGGTAGGGCAGGGCGAGGTAGCCCTTGTCCTGCAGGAAGCTCGCGGTCTCCTCGACGCGGCGCCGCGACAGGCAGTAGACGATGCCGCTCGGCTCGCGGGTCGTGCCCGAGCGCTGCGCCCGCAGAAAGTCGAGGAGCTGGGTCCGCGGGTTGTGCTTGATCGTGACCGCGTAGTAAAGGTTCGGGCGGTCAAACCCGGCGGTGAACACCCGCGCCGTGGTCAGCCGCAGCCGCTGCAGGATGTCGCGCCGGGTGACCTCGTCGGCGGTCGCGGTGAGCGCGATGCGCGGCACCCCGGGGAAGCGGTCGCCGAGGACGCCGAGGTCCAGGTACTCGGGCCGGAAGTCATGGCCCCACTGCGACACGCAGTGCGCCTCATCGATGGCGATGAGCGACAGCTGCATCGTCCCGAGGAGCTCCAGGCAGCGCGGGGTGAGCAGCCGCTCGGGCGCGATGTAAAGGAGGTCGAGCGCGCCGCGCCGGGCGTCGCTCTCGACGCGCGCCGCCTCGGCCGGGCTGAGCGTCGAGTTCAGGTAGGCGGCGCGCACCCCGAGCTCGCGCAGCGCCGCGACCTGATCCTGCATGAGCGCGATGAGCGGCGAGACCACAAGCCCCACCCCGGGCCGCAGGAGCGCCGGCAGCTGGTAGCACAGCGACTTGCCCGAGCCGGTCGGCATGAGCACGAACGCGCTGCCGCCGCTGGCGAGGTGCTCGATGATCGCCTCCTGCTCACCGCGAAACGACGCGTAGCCGTACACGGCGCGCAAGAGCTCGCGCGCCGTCGGGCCGCCCGGGGCGCCGAAGCCTCCCGGGCCCTCGGCAGCCCGCAGACCGGGGCGTGGCTCAGCCATGGCGACCTCGCTGGCGGCGCTCCGGCTGTCCGGTGCGGACGTGCGCGTCCGGCAGGCGGACCGCCGCGCCTGGGTCCTGGTCGCGGGCCCGGCCCCCGTCGGAGCATCTGCCCCGTCCTCTGTCCCTGTCCCTATCCCTATCCATGCTCAGCTTCATGCGTGCGCGGGTTTTAGCCAAACCGGTTCCTCGGCGTCTAGACATGTAGCGCATTGTCGGGGAAGCTGCACGAGCAAGCCTTGTGCCGACAGAGCCCGAGGGGCGGAGGCGGCACCATGCGCGCACATTGACAGGCCCTGCGGCTAATGATTCTCTAAAATCAGCAACTTCTCTTTTCTCCGCGAGGGCCCAGTGCCTGCCGAGCCGCCGATAACCGACCCTGCAGTCGCTGCTGAGGCTGCCGAGCCCCCCGAGTTCGCTCTGGGGGCCGATGCGCGCGCCATGCTCGACCTGCTGCCCGACGGCATCGCGGTGTTCGACCCGCAGCTCCGCCTGCGCTTCGCCAACCGGGTGTTCCGCGAGCGGCTGCCCACGGTGGTGAGCGGCAACAGCGCGCCGGCGGTCGACGGCAGCGCCCCAGAGCCGGCGAGCCTGCCCGCCTCGCTGAGCACGGCGCTGCAGCGGGTCCAGGGCGGCGTCCCGGCCGCCTCGGCGCTGGTCGAGCAGCCGCAGCCGGGGGAGTCGTCGCGCCTCATCGAGCTCCTGGTGCGGCTGTTTCCCCTGGGCGGCCAGCGCGGCGCGATGGTGCAGGCGCGCGATGTCACCGCCAAGATCCGCAGCGAGCGGGCGCAGCGCGAGAGCGAGTCGCTCCTCGGGGCGATCCTGGAGACCTGCGGCGTCGGCCTGTGCATGTGCGATCACCGCGGCCGTCACGTGACGGTGAACCGCGCCTACTGCGACCTGTTCGGCTACCGCCCCGAGGAGCTCGTCGGCCGCCACTACACCAAGGTCCTGCCGCCCGAGGAGTTCGAGCACGGCCAGTCGATCTTCGACAGCTACATGGGCGGCCAGGCGCCGGCGGTGGTCGCCACCGAGCTGCGCGGCCGCCGCAAGGACGGCACCGTCCTTTACGTCGAGCTGTCGGCGCGCGTGCTCATCCGCGAGGACGGCCGGCGGTTCCTCGTCGCCTCGATGACCGACATCACCGACCGCAAGGAGCACACCACCCAGCTCGCCGAGCGCGCCGACGACGCCCAGCGCGAGGCGCAGACCAAGAGCGAGCTCCTGCTGGCGCTGCAAGAGCGGCTCGACCTCATCCAGCGCCAGCACCACCAGATCCTCGACCTGTCGGCGCCGATCCTCGACATCTGGGAGGGGGTGCTGGCGATGCCGCTCATCGGCTCGATCGATCACAGCCGGGCGAGCACGATCACCGAGCGGCTCTTGCAGGCGGTGGTGCAGCACCGGGCAAAGCTCGTCCTCATCGACCTTACGAGCGTCGAGGAGCTCGATCAGGCGGGCGCCGACTGCGTCTGCCGGCTCATCCGCGCCCTGCGGCTGCTCGGCACGCGGGCGCTGTTGACCGGGCTGCGGCCGCAGGTGGCGCTGCGGCTGAGCGAGCTGGCCCTGGATCTGCGCGAGCTGGAGTCGCTGCGCAGCCTGAAGGACGGGCTCCGCCGCTGCCTGGGCTGGGGCTGACCGCGCCCGCTAGCGCCGGTAAAGCTGCGCGCGGCCTTGCCTCGCGACGACGGGCCGCGTAACACTATCGGGCATGCACGTGACGCAATCGGAAGCGGGAGCCCTGTCGCCCCGGCCCTCGGCTTTTGCTGGCATTGACGAGGGGGTGGCGCGGCGGCTGCTGGCGCTGGCGCTCAGCCGGGGCGGCGACTACGCCGATCTGTACTTCGAGCACGCCGAGAGCGCCAGCTACGTCTACGAGGACGAGCGGGTCAAGACCGTCGGCCGCGGCATAACCCTGGGCATGGGGGTGCGGGTCCTCAAGGGCGAGGCCACCGGCTACGCCTACTGCGAGGGCCTCGACGAGGCGGCCCTGTCCGAGGCGGCGCGCACCGCCGCCCAGATCGCCCAGGGCGAGCGCAGCCCCGGTCCGGTCCAGATCACCGCCCGCCACCACCCGGACTTCTACCCGGTGCCGCGCATCAGCCTGGACACCGCGCCGCAGGCCAAGCTCGAGCTCTTGCGGCGGGCCGATCGGGCGGCGCGCGCCGTCTCACCGCGGGTGGTCAAGGTGACGTGCAACTTCTCCGAGGAGCACCGCGAGATCCTGCTGTTCACCGCCGATGGCCTGCGCTACCACGACGAGCAGCCGCTCATCCGCTTCGGGGTGAGCGTCGTCGCCGAGCGCGCCCCGCTCCTGCGCAGCGGCAGCGGCGGCGGCGGCGGGCGCTACGGCATGGAGTACTTCCTCCAGCACCCCCCCGAGGAGCACGCCCGCGAGGCGGCGCGGGTGGCGCTGCTCAACCTCGACGCCACCGAGGCCCCGGCCGGCGAGCTGCCGGTGGTGCTCGCCCCCGGCGACTCTGGCATCCTCCTGCACGAGGCGGTGGGCCACGGCCTGGAGGCCGACTTCAACCGCAAGCAGACCTCCAACTACTCGGGGCGCCTCGGCCAGCCGGTCGCCTCGTCTTTGTGCACGGTGGTCGACGACGGCACCCTGTCGCACAGCCGCGGCTCGATCAACGTCGACGACGAGGGCCAGCCGGGCAGCTACAACGTGCTCATCGAGGGCGGCGTGCTGCGCGCCTACATGCAGGACCACCTGTCGGCGCGCCTGCTGGCGACCTCACCGACGGGGAACGGGCGCCGGCAGTCGTTCCGCCACAACCCGCTGCCGCGCATGACCAACACCTACCTGCTCGCCGGCCCGCACGAGCCCGAGGAGATCCTGCGCTCGGTCAAGCGCGGCGTCTTCGCGGTGCGCTTCTCCGGCGGCCAGGTCAACATCAGCAACGGCGACTTCGTGTTCGCCCTGACCGAGAGCTACCTCATCGAAGACGGCAAGCTGACCACCCCGCTCAAGGACGTGCAGCTTATCGGCAACGGCCCCGAGGTGCTAAACCGGGTCACCATGCTCGGCCGCGACTTCGCCCTGTCCGACGGCATCTGGACGTGCGGCAAGGACGGCCAGTCGGTCCCCGTCGGCATCGGCACTCCCACCGTCAAGATCGCCGCGATCACCGTCGGCGGCACCAAGGCATAGCGCATGAGCTCTCCGTCCGTTTCTCCTCTCTCGCAAGACCAGCGTCCCGAGCTGCGCGCGCTCGCCGAGCGGGTCGCCGCCATGGCGATCGAGGCCGGCGCCGACGCCGCCGAGGTGATCCTCGGCAGCGGCAGCGAGCTGTCGGTCAAGGTGCGTAAGGGTCAGCCCGAGCTCGTGCACGAGGCGCAGAGCCGGGGCCTGGGCCTGCGGGTGTTCGCCGACCACCGGGCCGCCGTCACCTTCTCGTCGGATTTCACCGAAGCGAGCCTGCGCAAGTTCACCCGCGACGCGGTCGAGCTGTCGCGCCTCAGCGAGCCGAGCCCGTACAACGAGCTGCCCGACCGCGCCGACCTCCACCCGGCCGCCCAGCCGCTGCCCGAGCTCGACCTGTGGGACGAGCGCGAGCAGCCGCTCACCGCCGAGTTCCTGATCGGCCTTTGCCGCGAGGCGGAGGCGGCGGCGCTCGACTTCTCGCCCAAGATCGCCCACGGCGACGGCGCGACCTGCGACCGCAG
This sequence comes from Pseudomonadota bacterium, assembly GCA_035437965.1. Classification (GTDB taxonomy): domain Bacteria; phylum Myxococcota_A; class Polyangia; order Palsa-1104; family JAEUJZ01; genus CALFML01. The sequence goes on along the minus strand of DAOMZC010000393.1, from coordinate 1,010 downwards.
CGCCGGCTACATGGCGTTTGCCTGCGCCGATCGGCAGGGGCTGGCGTTCGCCGGCGCCTCGCGCGGCACCGGGCACTCGCTGGCGGTCGAGGCGCTGTGCGAGGACGAGGGCGGCAAGAAGCGCAACGCCCACTACTGGACCGCCGGCAGCTTCTTCGCCACCCTCATCGAACCGGCGGCGGTCGGGCGCGAGGCGGCGCGGCGGGCCCTGCGCAAGCTCGGGGCGCAGAAGCTCAAGACCGCGGAGCTGCCGGTGGTGTTCGACCCCGACACCGCGCGGGCGCTCGTCCGCTCGGTGGCCGGCGTGGTCTCGGCCGGCGCGGTCTACCGCAAGAGCAGCTACCTGGTCGGCCGCCTGGAGACCCAGGTTGCCTCGCCGCTCATCACCATCGTCGACGATCCGCTGCTGCCGCGCGCCCCCGGGTCGCGGCCGTTCGACGGCGACGGCCTGCCGGTGCGCCGCAACGTCGTCATCGAGGCGGGCGTGCTCAAGACCTACCTCTACGACACCTACTCGGCGCGCCAGCTCGGCTGCAAGAGCAACGGCTGCGCCGGGCGCGGCGTCGGCGGCTCGCCGTACGTCACCACCAGCAACTTCATCCTCCAGCCGGGCACCGACTACCCCGGCGACATCGTGCGCGGCGTCGAGCACGGCCTGTACGTGACCGACATGATGGGCTTTGGCTTCAACGCCACCACCGGCGACTTCTCGCGCGGGGCCGCCGGGTTCCTGATCGAAAAGGGCGAGCTGACCACGCCGGTGAGCGAGGTGACGATCTCGGCGAACTTCGACGAGATCTTGAAGCGCATCGACGCCGTCGGCAGCGATCTGGATCGCCGCAGCTCGACGATGGCGCCGACCCTGCGGGTCTCGCGCATGACCATCGCCGGCCGCTAGCAGGCTGAGGCAAAACTACTACGCGACCCGATTTCGCGTCCGGCCGTGCTCACAGCCACGAGGCTGCCCCGCGCGGCTGGACACGAACTCGGGCCGCTCGCTACGTTTTGCC
>DAOMZC010000392.1:0-6245 GCA_035437965.1 Pseudomonadota bacterium | reverse complement strand
CGATGCCGCGGGCGAGCAGCTCGTCGACGAGTGAGCCGAGGCGCGGGTGGTAGTGGCTCTCGCCGAGGATGCAGTCGAAGCGGACGCCGAGCCGCTTGTAGGTCTTGTCGAACACCGCCAGCGACACGGCGATGAACTCGCGCCACAGCGCCAGGTTTTCCGGGTCGCCCTTCTGCAGCTTGGCGAGCTCGGCGCGCGCGGCCAGCAGCAGCGGCGTGGCGGCGGCGGCTTCATCCTCGGCCTCTTCGGGGTCGGCATCGGCGGCGTCGACGGTGGGGGGCCTGGGCGCCTCCTTGGCCACGGTCAGCGCGGCGGCCTGCGCCTTTTCCTCGTTGATGAACTTCTGGTACAGGCGGACGAGCTCGCTGATCGGGTCGCGCGCATAGGCGTCGCGGTCGAGCCAGCTGCGGTAGGCGACGATCAGCTTGCCGAACTGCGTGCCCCAGTCGCCCAGGTGGTTGTCGGCGACGACGACGAAGCCGGCGACGCGCAGGATGCGGGCCAGGGCATCGCCGATGATCGTCGAGCGGATGTGGGCGATGTGCATCGGCTTGGCGATGTTGGGCGAGGAGTAGTCGACCACCACCGTCTGGCCGCCGGCCTGCTGGCGGACGCCGCAGTGGGGGTCTTCGCGCAGGCGGCTCAGGCTGCGCTCGATGAACGAGTCGGCCAGGTGCAGGTTCACGTAGCCGGGGCCGGCAATCTCGGCCTTCGCGATGGCCGGGTGGGCGCCGAGGCGCTGCTGGACCAGCGTCGCCAGGTCGCGGGGCTTCTTGCCGAGCGGCTTGGCGAGCTGCAGGCAGGCGGCAAGCTGCAGGTCGCCAAACTCCGGCTTGGCCGCCGGCTGCAGGGCCAGGCGGTCGGGGATGGCGGTGGCGTCGGGGTGCTGCTCGCGCAGCGCCTGCGCCGCGAGCTGCCCGAGCTCGGAGGTGAGATCAAGGAGCGAGATACAGGCCGGAGCCGCTGATTCCATCGACATAGACATAAGGTCCGCAGCCTAGCAACCCGGTCCGCCGGCGGTCAATGCCGACGGCGACCGGCAGCCCGTCTGCTACTCGCCGTCCAGGCGGAGCGTCGCGTAAAGCCGCAGCCGCTCCTGCGTCTCTGCCGGCACGCGCTGGAACAGCAGCAGCAGAGCCTCGCTGCGCTCGCGCTCGGTGCCGGCCGCCAGGATCACCCGGCCCGCCTTGGCGGTGACCGTGACCTCGCCCTCCCAGGCCACCCCGAGGAGCCGCGCCGTCGACTCGGTCGGCGGCGGCAGGTGGAAGCGAGCGCGCAGCGGGCCTTCGCACAGCTCGGCGGGCAGCGGCGAGCGCAGCCGCAGACCGGCGCCGCCGGCGTCCAGGCCCACCGCCAGCCGGAAGAAGCGCAGACCGGACTCCGCCTGGCCGCGCGCCGGCAGGCGCTGCAGCTCGACCGGGACCATCAACGGGGCAAGGACCATGACCGTCATCTGCCACGCCCGGCCCGCCGTGGCAAGCCCATACGCCTTGGTCGACCCCGGTCGCCCGCGCTTCGCAAGCCACCGTTGCCGAGGGAACCCGGCTTGTCAGCCCGACCCCCCTCATGGTACTAGTGCAGACGGTACGGCGTCGTCAAGCGCACGGCAAGCGCACGGGCGCCCGCGCCTTTGTCCAAGGAGCATCAATGTCCCACACCCAAGGTTCAAGCCCCGTGAACGGCGGGTCTTCGGTAGACCAGAGCTGCGTCCTCGTCGAGCGAATCCTCGGCCTGTCGGCGGCCCACAAACAGTCCGAGCGCGGCGTCTTCATCGACAAGGGACTGTACGTCATCAAGCAGGGCTCGTCGTACGTCATGATCTCGGTCATCGCCACCGGCGCGGCGCAGGAGAGCGCGCTCGTCCGGGTGACCGCCCAGGTGGTCGCCGGCGTGCGCCCCGAGCCGCAGCTGCTTCGGCAGCTGCTCATCCTCAACGGCAAGCTGCGCTTCGGCGCCTTCGCCTACGAGCCGGACGGTGAGCTCATCCTGTTCTCGCACGCGCTGCTCGGCGGCTCGACGCTCAACGCCAACGAGGTGCTGGCCGCGGTGCACGACGTGGCCCTGGTCGCCGATCGCTACGACGATCACATAGTCGCCCGCTACGGCGGCCGGCGCATGCAGGACGTGGTCGAGGAGTCGGCCTGGGCTCGCCTCCTGCACCTGGATCGCGCCGAGCTGCCCAGCCTCGAGGACGAGGTCGCCCCTCCCGCCGCCCCCTCCAGCGGCAAGCCTCGGTCGGGCAAGAAGAAGGACGCTTAGCCATGTCGCTCATGCACGGCGCGCGCGCCAACATCACCGAGGCGATCGGCAACACGCCGATCGTGCGCCTCAACAAGGTCGCCTCCCACGTCAAGAGCACCATCTACGTCAAGTGCGAGTACCTAAACCCCGGCGGCTCGATGAAGGACCGGGTGGCGCTCAACATCATCCGTGATGCCGAGCGCCGGGGCCTCCTCGCCCCGGGCGGCACCATCGTCGAGGCGACCTCGGGCAACACCGGCGCCGGCCTGGCCATGGTGGCGGCGCTGCGCGGCTACCGCTGCATCTTCGTCATGCCCGACAAGATGTCGACCGAGAAGATCGCCAACCTACGCTCGTTCGGCGCCAAGGTCGTCCTGTGCCCGACCGCCGTCGACGCCAGCGACCCGCGCAGCTACTACGAAGTGACCAAGCGCCTGGTCAAAGAGACCCCCGGCGCCTTCCACGCCAACCAGTACCACAACCCGGCCAACCCCGAGGCCCACTACCTGTCGACCGGCCCCGAGATCTGGGAGCAGACGCAGGGCGAGTTCGACGCTTTCGTCACCGGCATGGGCACCGGCGGCACGATCTCGGGGTGCGGGCGCTACTTCAAAGAGCACAACCCCAAGATCAAGATCGTCGGCGTCGACCCCATCGGCTCGATCTACTACGAGCTGAAAAAGACCGGGCGGATGACGCGACCGTTCGCCTACTCGATCGAAGGGATCGGTGAGGACTTCCTGCCCTCGACAATGAACCTGGACCTCGTCGATGAGATCGTCCGCGTCGATGACAAGGAGTGCTTCCTGATGACCCGGGCGCTGGTCCGGCAGGAAGGAATCCAGTGCGGCGGCAGCTGCGGCGCCGCGGTCTCGGGAGCCGTCAAGTATGCCGAGCAGCTCGATCAGCAGGGTCTGCCGCCGCAGCGCATCATCGTGCTCTTGCCCGATGGCTCGCAGAAGTATCTGTCCAAGATCTTCGACGACAACTGGATGCGCGACCAGGGCTTCCTGGAGTCCGAGGACCAGCTGGGTCTTGTAAATGATCTGCTGAACGCGCGCTCGCCGCGGCCGATCATCACCACCAACAAAGACGCGACCCTGCGCGAGGTCATCGCGCTGCTCAAGGAGCACGGGATCTCGCAGGTGCCGGTCCTCGACGCCGGCGGGCGGCTGTGTGGCCTCGTCGCCGAGGTCGACCTGCTGAACCTGCTGGTCAAGGGCCGGTCGCTCGACGAGTCGATCGAACCGATCATCGAGGCCGACTACGCCACGGTGACGCCGCTTACCCGGGTGCGGCTGCTCAAGACGATCTTCAACGACGCCAAGATGGTCTGCGTGCTGTCGTCGGGGACTCAGCCGCCGGTGGGCCCGGACGAGCGGCCGTCGGCCAAGACCCCGGTGCCGCGCGACAGCCTGCTCGGAGTGATCACCAAGATCGACCTCATCGACTACCTGGCGACGCGCAGCGTCGTTCCCTAGCGCGACCTCATCGACTACACGGGCTGGCTACCGCCAGCCTAGCGCTTTATCGGCGTGGCGACTCCGTGGCAGGAAACTCGTCAGCCTCGACGTCGGCGCTCGCGCAGGTGGCTACAGGAGCGTCCGCGGCTGCCTGCGTAACTACTAGCTACAGAGCCGAGCCGCTGATCACGGAAGTGCAAAGTCTGCGAAGGTCTGTCTGACCGACTTTCCTGGGGGCGCAGGCTCGGCTGCGGAGGGACGGGAAGCGCTGAGGACTACTGCTCGGTCTCGGTGCTGACTTCCTGGCGCTGGCCACGGGCGACGCCGCCCTTGCGGCCGATCGCTGCCATGTGCTGGCGGTTCTGGCTGACCGCCTGCCCGCCCTTGCGGCCGGCCTGGCGCGCCTCTTCGGAGGTGAACTCGTGGGCGTTGCCGCGCTCGTGAGCGGCGCGACCGCCGGCGCTGGCGATCTCCTTCTGCCGCGTCTTGTCCATGGCGGCGAAGCCGCGGCGCGAGGTCCGCGAGTGGACGGCCGGAGCGATCGGCTGGGCAAGGGCCGCGCTCGCCGCAGCGTTCGCCGCGGCATTCAAGGAGGGAGCAGCGGAGGGGACGCGGACAGCAGATGCTTCTTGCATGACAGAGCTCCTATGAGAGTTGGGGGACCCGAGGTCTTGCGATGGTCTTTCGGTGGCCTTTATCAAGATAGCGGTCCAGCGCGCAGCGCAGCTTGATGACGCTATTTATATACAAGCTGCGGTCTGCAAATAGTGCATAACAGCGCGGTGAAGACCTACTCATACATACTCGCCGCGGGCGCCAAGTCAAGGGGGCTGTTTGCGATCTGGGCACAGAAAGTTTTTCCGACCTGGGAGCCCTCCGGGAACTTTGAAGATGGCCATTTCTCGTCGGTGTTAAATGTTGGTAAGAATGGATATATTTCTATCTGATTTGGTAAAATTGGTTAAAAATATTGGTAAATCTAATGAAAGTTGAGCTCTGCCGGGCTGCCCATCATTAAAACCTAGGCAGATTTCTGTCATTGCGACGGTCGATTACTCGATTTACCAATATTGCCTGTAGGTTTTAATCGACCCGGGCATGCTCATAACGGGCCTCCGCGAGCGCGCGAGCGTCGGGGCCGCCAGCGACCCGAGCGCGAGCGCACCGCTGCAGGAGCCAGGGCAGCTTTGCCCCCTTTTTCTACTTGGCGGACGCGAGCTTGCGCTCTGGAGCAGGCGCTCCTGCCGATTCATCGGGCCGCCCATCCAGCTGCCGCCAGAAATCGAGTCGCCAGAAATCGAGTCGCCAGAAATCAAGTCGCCAGCCGTGGCTGCGCCGGCAGCCAGGTCGGCGGGGTCGGCGCTGCCGCCTGGGCCGGAGCTAACCGCGCGAGCACGCAAGATGTGCCCTGTTCCCAGGCCCCGTCTCTAGTCTATAGTAAGTTCGAGAGCCTTCATCAGCCTCGCCCCCGGAGTGAACCCATGTCCCAACAGGGCGCAGACTTGCTCGGTCGAACCCTGGGAAGAACCTATCAGGTAGAACGCCTCCTTGGCGGCGGGGGCATGGGAGCGGTGTATGCGGCACGACACGTGCGCACCGGGGGCCTGTTCGCCGTCAAGATCCTGCACCGTGAGACCGCCGCCGACACCGATATCTACAAGCGCTTCCAGGACGAGGCGCGCACGGTCTCGGCGCTGCGCCACCCGCACATCGTCCAGGTCACCGACTTCGATCGCGACGACGACGGGACGCCGTTCATCGTCATGGAGCTTCTCGAAGGCGAGGATCTGTACCAGCGCCTGTGCCGCGTCGGCCGGCTGCCGATCGAGCAGGTGATCGACATCGGGCGCCAGGTCGGCAGCGCCCTGCACGCCGCCCACGACAAGGGTGTCATCCACCGCGACATCAAGCCGCAGAACATCTTCCTCGTCCGCCACGAGGTCGCCGACATGGTCACCGAGGTCGCCAAGGTGGTGGACTTCGGCATCTCGAAGATCCGTCGCACGGGGCAGCAGATGACCCGCGACATGACGATCCTCGGGACGCCGCAGTTCATGTCGCCCGAGGCGGCGCTCGGGCAGAACTCGCAGCTCGATGGGCGCGCCGACCAGTGGTCGTTGGCCGTGATCATGTACCTGGCGCTCACCGGGCGGCTGCCGTTCGATGGGGAGAACCTCGTCGGCGTGCTGTACATGGTGGTGCACGAGCAGCCGGTGCGGCTCAAGCAGCTGGCCCCGGAGGTCCCCGACACGCTGGTCGTCGCCATCGAGCGCGCGATGGCCAAGAAGAAAGAGGACCGCTACCCGCGCATGGTCGACTTCGTGCGCGCGATGACCGGGCTCGGCGTCACCAGCGCCGGCTCGGTGCGCCTCAGCTCGGTGGCGCCGAGCGGCTCGGTGCTGCGGCCGGTTCCCAACGAGGTCGCCGGCCGCGCCAGCCAGCTCGCCTCGCCGGCCCCGGCGGGCTCGGACGCGCCGACCGCGGTGCCGCACCTGTATAACGGCACCCCGCCGGCCCCGTCGCGCGCCGCGACGCCGCCGC
>DAOMZC010000391.1:0-6249 GCA_035437965.1 Pseudomonadota bacterium | reverse complement strand
CAGCGGGTGCCGGCCCCGGTCGCCCGCCGGCAGGCGCTGCAGCGGGTGAGCTGGGTGGCGCCGCCGGGGGGCCGCTTGGCCCCGCAGACGGTGTAGAAGATCTCACCACTGTCATCGCTGTCGAACTCGATGAGGCCGCTACCGAGCATCTCGTCGAGCCACTTCTCGGCCTGCTTGGTGCCGACGCCCGTATAAAAGAGGATGTTGGCGCGCGTCAGCGGCACACGCGTGGTCATCGCCAGCTCCAAAATGGCCTGCTCAAACTCGCTTGGCTTCACGGCTCTGAGCATACCACGCAGCCGGCATTGCGCCGCCCGGGCACCGACGATTCACAAGCGGCCCACCCCCGCCGGCCGGCTGCGGCGCGGCGGGAGGACTCGGGATTTTTAAGGGGAGAGAGGGAGTTGCCCGGAGGACGGTGGCGGGCAGTGGCGGAGCGGGCTAGGCAGCCTTCTCGGCGGTCTCGGTGCTCTTGATGCGCATGCCGTAGAACGAGCGGTGGATGAAGAACAGCGCCACCACCAGGCAGCCGCCGGAGATGAGGCGCGCCACATCGGTGCCAAGGCCCAGCGCCAGATCCACCGCGAGCAGGCCGAACAGGGTGGTAAACTTGATGACCGGGTTCATCGCCACCGAGGAGGTGTCCTTGAACGGATCGCCCACCGTGTCGCCGACGACGCAGGCGGCGTGCAGCTCGGTGCCTTTTTCCTTCAGCTCGGTCTCGACGACCTTCTTGGCGTTGTCCCACGCGCCGCCGGCGTTCGCCATGAACAGCGCCTGGAAGAGGCCGAACAGCGCTATCGAGATGAGGTAGCCGATGAAGAAGTAGGGCTCGAAGCACGCGAACGCCAGCGTCGAGAAGAACACCGCCAGGAAGATGTTGAACATGCCGCGCTGGGCGTACTGGGTGCAGATCTCGACGACGCGCTTGGAGTCCTCGACCGAGGCCTTCTCGACCCCCTCGAGCTTGATGTTGCGCTTGATGAACTCGACCGCCCGGTAGGCGCCGGTGGACACCGCCTGCGTCGAGGCGCCGGTGAACCAGTAGATCATCGCGCCGCCCATGATCATGCCGAGCAGGAACGGCGGGTGCAGCATCGACAGCTTGTCGAGGTTCGCGGTCAGGTGGTTGGTCAGCAGCATCACGATCGAGAAGATCATGGTCGTCGAGCCGACCACCGCGGTGCCGATGAGCACCGGCTTGGCGGTCGCCTTGAACGTGTTGCCGGCGCCGTCGTTTTCTTCCAGGTACTCCTTGGCGCGCTCGAAGTTCGGCTCGAAGCCGAACTCTTTTTTGATCTCTTCGCTGACGTTGGGCACCGTCTCGATAAGCGACAGCTCGTAGACCGACTGCGCGTTATCGGTGACCGGGCCGTACGAGTCGACCGCGATGGTCACCGGACCCATGCCGAGGAACCCGAAGGCGACCAGACCGAAGGCGAACACCGCCGGCGCCGCCATCATGTCGCCCAGGCCCCCGAGCGACACGTAGTAGGCGATGCCCATGAGCACCGCCAGGCACAGCCCCAGCCAGTAGCCGCTGAAGTTACCGGCGGTAAGCCCCGCCAGCACGTTCAGCGATGCGCCGCCCTCGCGGGAGGCGGTGACCACCTCGCGCACGTGGGCCGACGAGGTCGAGGTGAAGACCTTGACGATCTCGGGGATGATCGCGCCGGCGAGCGTCCCGCAGGTGATGATCGTCGACAACTTCCACCACATGCTGCCGTCGCCGAGCTCGCGGATGAGGAAGAACGACACGAGGTAGGTCATCGCCACCGAGACCACCGAGGTGAGCCACACCAGCACGGTCAGCGGCTTCTCGAAGTCCATGTGCTGCGCGTTTCCGTACTGCGCCTTGGCGATTGCTTCGTTGACCAGGTACGACAGGCCCGAGGAGACGACCATCATGATGCGCATCGCGAAGACCCACACCAGCAGCTGGACCTGGATGTTCTCGACGGGGACAGCGAGCAGGATGAAGGTGATGAGGGCGACGCCGGTGACGCCGTAGGTCTCGAAGCCGTCGGCCGAGGGGCCGACCGAGTCGCCGGCGTTATCGCCGGTGCAGTCGGCGATGACGCCGGGGTTGCGCGCGTCGTCTTCTTTGATCTTGAAGACGATCTTCATCAGGTCCGAGCCAATGTCGGCGATCTTGGTGAAGATGCCGCCGGCGATGCGCAGGGCGGCGGCGCCGAGCGACTCACCGATGGCGAAGCCGATGAAGCACGGGCCGGCGTAGTCGCGCGGCACGAAGAGCAGGATCGCCAGCATCAGCACAAGCTCGGTGGCGATGAGCAGCATGCCGATGCTCATGCCCGCCTTGAGCGGGATCGAGTAGGTCGGGAACGGCTTGCCGCGGAGGCTGCCGAAGGCGGCGCGCGAGTTGGCGAACGTGTTGACGCGGATGCCGAACCAGGCGACGCCGTAGCTGCCGGCGATGCCGACCAGCGAGAAGATCATGATCGCGGCGACCTTCTGCGCCGGCAGGTGCTGCAGGGCGCCGAAGTAGACCAGCATGATGACGGCGATGAACGCCCACAGCACCATGATGAACTTGCCCTGGGTCTGCAGGTAGGTCTTGCACGTCTCGTAGATGAGCTCCGAGATGTCGCGCATCGCGCGGTGCACCGCCATGTTCTTGAGCTGGTTGTAGATGACCAGACCGAACACCATCGCCAGCGCGCAGACGCCAAGGCCGCTGAGCAGCAGCGTCTTGCCATCCATGCCGAGGAACTGCACCGAAGCCAGGTCCGGGAGCACCAGCGTCGCTTCGCTCACGTGCTTCTCGGGCAGCTCGCCGGCGACGGCGGCGCGGGCGACAAGCAGCTGCAACAGCCCGAGCACTCCTGCCGCCCCGAGCTTCAAGGCTCGCCCGAGAGCCTGCCCGGGGGATCGCCCGGGGGGTTGCCCGGGGAGTTGACAGCTAGTTAGCAACACATTCCTGGCCATTTCCTGGGACCTCCGAAGATCGGCGTTAAGTGGGGTTTTCAGCAAAGCGCGCTGGAACCTAGGCACAACCTGAGACGAACAAGAGAGCACCTGACGAGGGCACCTGTAGGCTGGGGCCTGACTGGAGTCCGGCTGGGGTCCGGCTGGGGTTTTCGATGGGATAAGCCTGTCCCTGCGCTCAGTGCAGCGTGGCGGAGTTATAGACAACACAGGCTGACGCTGTAAAGAAGGAAGATGCCGGCAAGGCCCGCCAAGACCCGCCTAGGCCCGAGTTTAGGCGTCGGCAGGGCGGCTTTTGCGGCGAGTTCGGCTTTTGCGGCGCGGGAAAGTTTGTTAAAGTTACCGTGCGCTCTCCGACGCCCAGGGTAGCGGGCCTGGCTTATTGAATCGATTAGCGCCGCCTGCTTGGCGGCTCCGCTACGCACCCCGGCCAAGGAGCTTAAGACGCTGGAGTTTTGCCGATGACGCTGTCGCTTGTGGGGAAGCGATTAGGAAACTACGACATTCAAGCCAAGATCGGCGAAGGAGGGATGGGCCTTGTCTACCTTGGCATCCACCCGCAGATCGGCAAAAAGGTCGCGGTCAAGGTCCTCCACGAGGAGCTTTGCGGGAAGGCCGATGTCGTAGCGCGCTTTTTCAACGAGGCCAAGGCGGTCAACGACATCAGCCACCCCAACATCGTCGACATCATCGACTTTGGCGAGACGACGTTCGACGGCTCGGTCTGCAAGTACATCATCATGGAGTATCTCGACGGGGAGAGCCTGGCGGCGCGCATGCGTCGCGAGGGCGTCACCATCCGCGAGACCGTCCACATCATCGCCTCGTGCGGCTCGGCGCTGGCGGCCAGCCACGCCAAGGGCGTCGTCCACCGCGATCTGAAGCCCGAGAACGTGTACCTGTGCACCCGGCCGGGCGACCGCAACTACGTCAAGCTCCTCGACTTCGGCATCGCCAAGCTCACCGCCGAGGGCAACGGCCCGCTGTCGCAACACACCCGCACCGGCATGGTCATCGGCACCCCGACGTACATGAGCCCGGAGCAGTGCGACGGCAAGGGCAACATCGACAACCGCGCCGACATCTACGCCCTGGGCGTCATGATGTACGAGCTGCTCACCGGGCGGGTGCCGTTCCCCGGCGAAGGCTTCGGCGAGGTGTTGGTCGCCCACCTCACCCGCGAGCCCGAGCCGCCGTCGCAGCTCAACAAGAACATCCCGCCCGAGCTCGAGGCGATCGTGCTGCGCTGCCTCCGCAAGAAGAAGGAGGAGCGCTTCCAGTCGATGAACGACATGATCGCCGCGATCTTCGACCCCGGGCCGCACTACCAGACGTTCCTGCGCGGTGAGCCGGCGCCGGTCGCCGGGCCCAACGTGCCGCAGGTCAGCCCCGGGGGGTCGCTGCTCCTGTCGGCGCAGGCGATCCAGGCGGCGCTCGCCACGTCGCAGGCGGCCAACAGCTCGAGCCAGCTTTTGGCCCCAAATCCGATGGGCAGCGGCGCGGTGCCGGTGGTGAGACCGTCGGTTCAATCGGCGCCGCAGCCGCAGCAGTCGGCGGCCTGGGGGGCGCTCAACAGCCCGCAGGCGGGGGCGCAGATAAACTCCGGGCCGGTGGGGATGGGGGGCCGCAGCGTCTCGCATCCGGGGGTCGGTCCGTCGCCGCTGATGAGCCCGAACCTGGGGGCGCCGCTCGCCCCGGGACCGCGGCTGGGCGGGCCGCTGCAGTCGGGCTCTCCCGCCGAGATGATGCCGGTGGCGGGGGCGCTGTCGGGACCGCGGCCGACGACCCTGCAGGGGGCCTCGGGCGAGGCGTCGCGGCCGCGGCGGCCGCTCAACGTCATGATCGGCTTCGCCTCGGCCATCGTGGTGGGCGTGCTGTCGGTGGTGATGATCAAGCTGGTGACCCGGCAGCCGCCGCCGGTGGCCGCCGCGGTGGTCGAGCGGGTGCAGATCGTCGTCAAGACCACCCCCGAGCGCGCCGAGGTGCTGCGCAGCGACGAAGACGGCAAGGTCGCGGGCCAGACCCCGTACACCTTCGCGGTCAAGAAGGGCGCGGGGCCGATCGAGCTCAAGCTCAAGCTGGCCGGCTACAAAGAAGAGCTGCGCTCGGTCGAGCCGACCGCCGATCGGGTGGTCGAGGTCGAGCTGAGCAAGCTCACCCCCGAGCCGACCGAGCCGACCGGCAACCCCGTCGGGACGACCTCCAAGCCGAAGAAGGTCAAGGACGCGCCCAAGGCGGTGGCCACCGACCCGGTGGTCAAGGAGCCCAAGGCGGTCAAGGAGCCCAAGGTCGCCAAGGAGCCCAAAGAGCCCAAAGAGCCCAAGGCGGTCAAAGAGCCCAAGGTCAGCGACCCCAAGCCGGCGGTCGAGAAGAAGCCGCGCAAGGGCAAAAAGACCGACGGCGACCTCCTGGCTCCCGTGTTCTAGCCCGCTGCCCGCGCCACCGCCCCGGTACAAAGACCGACGGCGACCTCCTGGCTCCCGGGTACTAGACCGCCGCCCGCGCCACCACTCCAGTACGAAACGCCGCCGCGCGGATCAGCTCACGAGGTCGACGCCAGGTCCTTGCCGGCCAGAGCCGCGGCGATGGCCGAGCGGACCTGCTGCCTGGCCCCGTGTACTAGACCGCCCGCGCCGCGCCCCGGTACGAACCGGAGCCGCGCGGGTCGGCTCACGGGGTCGGCGCCGGTTCCTTGCCGACCAGAGCCGCGGCGATGGCCGAGCGGACCTGCTGCTCGCGCTCGCTGGTCTGGGCGCGGTGCAGGGCGCTCTGCGCCGCGGGGCCCCCCAAGAGTCCGAGCGCGGTCGCCGCGGCGGTACGCACCGGCACGTAGGGGTCGCTGGCGAGCAGCTCGGCGACCGCCGGCACCGCCTGCTGCTGGCCTGACAGCCCGAGCGCCCGGACCGTGTCGGGTCGGCTGCGCACCGACTGCTCGGCCAGCGCCAGCAGCGCGGTACAATATCGACAGCGGTAGCACCAGTATTTTCGATATTTGCGCGTGTGGTATCAAAATGTGTATTACTAATAAATACCTTGTCCTTTCCACCTAAAATAGTGTATAAAATCCGTTCAGCTGCTCTTCCTTGATGTGTTGGCAAAATGTGAGGCATTCCGGTCAGCTCTTTTACCACTCGTTCTAAATGTAACCAGGAACGTGCTCCTGCATAACTCTCATCACCCAGCATCATACCTGCCCATTGCTTATCGCTCATGGCACCGGTGCCACTATCGGTTAACAAATCAATAAATACATCTTCTGATTGCAATAAAAAAGGATTGTAACCTGCTTGTTTTAATTTT
>DAOMZC010000390.1:0-6256 GCA_035437965.1 Pseudomonadota bacterium | reverse complement strand
GCCGCCAGCCGCGGCAGCGCCGGCAGCGGCAGGGCGAGCAGCGCCTGGGCGCGCCGCTCGACATCTTCGAACTCGCGCAATAGGAACGCGGCCTCCAGCCGCTCCAGCGCCAGCTCCACCGCCAGCGCCGGCTCATCGCGCAGCGCCGCGGGGCCGAGCAGTCCCTGCGCGGTCTCGACAAGGCTCGCCATGAGGACATGCGAGCTGGCCGCCTTGGCTCGTCGCGCCGCCTCGAGGTTCAGCCGGGCCAGCTCGCCGCGCTCCGCCGCCACCGTCATCCGCTCGGCGCCCAGGTTCAGGTGCCGCACCAGCGTCAGCAGCTGCTGAGTCGTGCCGCCGTCGGCGCGATACCGCCCGAGCAGCCGCCGGCCGATCTCCAGGTGGGCGCCGACCCGCTGCTCCACCGAGATCCGCTCGTAGCTGGCCTGCTGCACGCGGTCGTGCAGGAAGCGGTACTCGGCATCCAGTCCCTCGCCTCCCACCCCGACCAGCGCCTGCGCCGGGCGGTAGGCGCCGTCCACCGGGACCACCAGCTCCTCGTGCAGCGCCGGCCACAGCGCCGCGCTGACCTGGCCGCGCGTCCAGCCGCTCAGGCGCTCGAGCTCGCGCAGCGGAAACTGATGACCGGCGCACGCGGCCAGCCCCAGCACCTGCTGGGTCGCCTCCGGCAGCTCCTGCACCTTGGCGGTCAGCAGCGCGACCACGTTGTCGGTCACCTGCGCCTCTTCGATCGCCGCCAGGTCCCAGTCCCAGCGCCCGCTCGCCGTGTCGCGCACCACGTGCCTCTGCCGGTGCAGGCTGAGAAGCAGCTGTTCCAGGAAGAAGGGGTTGCCGCGCGTCTTGTGCCACAGGATCTGGGCCAGCGGGGCGACCGCGTCCAGGTCGCGGGCGAGCGTCCGCGCGAGCCAGACCTGCACCTGCGGCGCGCTCAGCGGACCGATCGTCAGGCGGGTCAGCCGGGCGCCGCTCTGCTCGACTTTTTCGACCAGCTTCCACAGCGGGTGCTCGGGCGGCACCTCGTTGTCGCGGTAGGCGGCGATGAGGAGCAGCGAGCTCCGCTCGACGTCGGTCAGCAGCGTCTGCAGGATCACCAGCGTCGCGCTGTCGGCCCACTGCAGATCATCCAGGAACATCACCAGCGGCGCGCTCGGCGTAGTCACCGCGCGCACGAAGTTGAGCCAGGTGAGCTTGAGCCGATTGAGGATCTGCTCGCCCTGCACCGCCGGCACGGGCGGCAGCGGCCCGAGCAGCAGGTCGAGCTCCGGCACCACATCGGCGATGAGGCGCGCGTTGTCGCCGACCTCGCGACGCAGGCGCTCCTGCCAGCGCTGCAGCACCTCCTGCGGGCTGGCCAGCCACTGCCGCAGGAGGCCCCCGAACGCCTGCGCGAGCGCCGCGTACGGCGTCGAGCGTGCCAGCTGATCATGCTTGCCGGCGATGAGCACCCCGCGGCCTGTCCGCGCGATGTCCAAATAGACAGTACGCACGAGCGCCGTCTTGCCGATTCCCGAGGGCCCGCCGACAAGGAGCAGCTCGACCGCGCCCTGCGCCGCGCGATCGTACGCCGCCGCCACCTCGCCCACCTCGCTTTCACGCCCGATGAGCAGCTGCGGCAGCCGCAGCCGCGGCGGGTGATCCTGCGCGCCCAGGGCGAACGGCGCGACCTGGCCCGTGCCACGCCACTGCATAAGCGCCTGCTCCAGATCCCAGCCCGCCCCGCGGGCCGTCTGGTAGCGCTGCTCGGGCTCCTTGGCCAAGAGCTGGGCCAGGATTGCCGCCACCGCCGCCGGCACCTCGGGCCGCAGCGCGACGACCGCGGGGACCGGCCGCGCCAGGTGCGCGTAGACCAGCGCCAGCGGGTCGCGCTCGGGGAACGGGCGCTGTCCGGTGAGCATCTCGAACATCGTCACGCCGAGCGAGTACAGATCGGTCCGCGCATCCACCGCGCGTGCCGTGCGGCCGGTCTGCTCGGGCGAGATGTAGGCCAGCGTGCCCTCCAGCGCCTCGGGGAGGCTGGCCGGGGTGGCTTCCTGCGCCAGCTCCGAGGCGATGCCGAAATCGACAAGCACGGCGCGCGAGCAGCCTTCATCAACCAGGATATTCTGCGGCTTGAGGAAGCGCGCGATGGAGCGCGCGGCGATGCCGTTCCGCAGCGGCCGGGCGAACAGAGGAAGATCGCTCGGGGCTGCGGAACGGCAGCGGAGACTTGGGAAGTTCAGGGGGCGGAAGCGGCGCTCACAGATCCAGGGCGATGACTCCGGTCACGCTGGCGGTGCTCAGGTCGGCGGGCAGGGTCACGGTCTGCACCAGGTCCAGGCCGCCGTTGGTGTCCAGACCGGTCACCTTGTACGTGTCCAGCTGCGGCACGATCGGGGTGGACCCCGGGGTCGGCACGCTGAGCCCGCGCAAGCGGTACAGGAAGCGCCCCGACGGATCGAGCGCGATGTCGAGCGAGGCGGGGCCGCTGTCGGGCGGCACATTGGCGCTCTTGGCCACCAGGTTGCCGCTATCTGTAACATCGTACAGAGTCAGCGAGCGCGGAATGGCCGCCGACGCCCACACGTGCTTCCCATCGGGGCTCGCCGCCGCCCAGCACGGATCGACGAGGGCCGGATTGTTGTCGGTGCTGAGCACGGTCGCAGCTCCCATGTCCGGCAGGTGATATGAGCTCACGGCCGGCGCCAGCGGGCTCACCAGGGTCAGGAAGAACTGATCCGGCTTGGTCGGACTGACCGCGCCCCCGAACGGTCCCGCCTGTCCGGGGAGCTGCGCGTTGCGGGTCAGGAGTCCCTTCCCATCGACATGGAAGCTGTCCACGATGCCGCTGCTGACGCGAGCCGCCACCACCCGCGAGCCGTCCTGGTTGAACATGATCTCGATCGGGTTCTCCCCCGCCGGCACCGGGACCGTCGAGCCGGGGATCGGCTCCAGGCTCCCATTGGGCTTGATCCGGAACCCCGAGTAGCTGCCCGGCAGGGCCGGTGGGACAAACGGAATGTTGCCCTCGTTGGCGACGTACAGGAGGTGGTCGTGCAGGGTCAGGCTCACCGGCCGCCGGCCTTGCGAGGCGGTGCGGCCGAGCAGCCGCAGCGAGCCGTCGTGCTTGATCTCGAAGGCCGAGATATCGTCGCTGCCCGGGTTGACTACGTACAGGTGCTCGCCATCGCTGACCACCGCATGGGACTGCGCCCCGGCAAGGGCGGCGTCGCCCTGACCGCCGGTGAGGTAGCGCCCCTTGCGGGTGAGCCGGCCGGTCGTGCCATCGCGCAGGAAGGCCTCGACGGCGTTCGGACCGCTGGGGTTGGTGACTACGTAGACGACGCCATCGCGGCACGGATCTGCGGGGCCGGCGGCATCGGCCGGCATCATCTGTCCAAGGGTCGCGCCGGTGAGGGTGATCGAGGCAACGAGCTTCATCGTCCGGTTCATGGGAAGACTCCTTCGAGGTTTGATTTGCTGCGTGACTGAGGGAGTCTTTCGCAACCGGCGTGCCAGCTGAAAACGCCGCGGTGACCGCGCTTTTCGGCTTCTGGGGCGACTTAACGGGCAAGATACGCCGGTCGTCCGGTTCTGGGCGGGCAAGTCTTGCGCGGTGCAGGCAAGAGTTGCCCGCGGCGCGAACTCAGAGCAGGCTGGTGGGAACGTCGATCAGCTTGGCGCGCAGGTACTCGCCCAGCGACTTGGCCTGTGGATCCAGGCGCGCCGACGCGGCCACGCCCTCGCCGAGCAGGCCGCGGATGTAGAAGTTGAGCGCGCGCAGGTTGGGCAGCTCCCAGCGCTCGATGAGAAACGGCTTAAGGTCGGGGAGCAGCTCCTGAAGCTTTTCCGGGGTCAGGAAGCCGCGCAAGAACTCCCACTCCGCCGGCGTGCGCGCCCACACACCGAGGTTGGCGTTGCCGCCCTTGTCGCCCGAGCGAGTGCCGAACAGGCGGCCCAAGAGCTGGCGCGAAGTCGGCCCCGCCACCCGGGGCGGCGACTCCGGCGGCGCCGGCGGACTTACGAGCGTGGTCGGGGGCATCGGCGGCAGCGGCTCGATCACCTGCTCTACCGAGTCGACAGACACGTGCTGCGTCAGGTGCCGGGAGCCGACCAGCGCCGGCCAGTAAGACAGATACTCGGTGGCGTCGGCGGGCGGCTGCAGCAGCGCCAGGCCCGGGACGCTGGCGGTGGCCAGCTCGACGACCGTCTGCGAGAAGGCGCGCCCGACGCGCTCCTTGTCGCCGTCCATGACCGTGAGCTTGAGCACGGCAGAGACCTGCTCGTGGCAGCCGGGGTCGGGCCGATCGGCGCGCAGGAGCACGCTGTGAGCCACCGCAAAACGCGCGCGCCCGCCGAGCTTGTGCCACAACGCTTCCTCGATGAGCTCGCGCTTGCGCTCGATGTGGGGCCCGGGCACGAGCATCATCATCGAGTTACGGAAGCCACCGCGGCAGTTGATGCACACCTTGCTGGTCGGCGGCGGCGGCTCCCCGCGCGCCCCGTACACGCGCACCCGATCCGGGCCCACCGCTTCGAGCTGCAGCGTGTCGAAGCGCGCCGTCACGTCCGGGTTCAGGTAGCGCGGCGAGTCGATCTCGTACAGCAGCTGCGCGGTGACGGTGCCGACCGAGACGACGCCGCCGGTGCCCGGGTGCTTGCTGACCACGAACTCGCCGTCCGCGGTGATCTCGACCAGCGGAAAGCCGAGCTCTCCCCAGCCGGTGACCTCCTCGAAGAAGCTATAGTTGCCGCCGGTGGCCTGGGTGCCGCACTCGATGACGTGGCCCGCCGCCACGGCCCCGGCCAGCCGGTCCCAATCGTCGCGCCGCCAGCCGAAGCGCCACGCCGCGGGGCCGACCACCAGGGCGGCATCGGTGACGCGGCCGGTGACGACGATGTCGGCGCCGCGCGCCAGCGCATCGGTGATGCCGAAGCCGCCCAGGTAGGCGTTGGCGGTGACCGCCGCGCCGGCGGCGAGCGGGGTCCGGTGCTCCAGGTGGGCGAAGGTCTCGCCGGCGGCGCCGAGCTCCGGGAGGCGCGGCAGCAGGTCGTCGCCCTCGACAAAGCCGATGCTGGGCCGCAGCCCCAGCCGGTCGGCCAGCTTGTGCAGCTCGGCGGCGAGCCCGCGGGGGTTGAGGCCACCGGCGTTGGCGACGATCTTGATCTTCTTCTGCAGGCACGTGGCCAGCACCTGCTCCAGCTGCTTGATGAAGGTAGAGACATAGCCGCCCGCCCCGCGCTGCCGCTGGCGCCACAGGATGGCCATGGTCAGCTCGGCCAGGTAGTCGCCGGTGAGCACGTCGATCGGGCCGCCGTGCACCATCTGCGCCGCGGCGTGCAGCCGATCGCCGAAGAACGCGCTGCAGTTGGCGACGATCAAGCTGTCCGGCGGCATCGGCTACGGCCTCGCGGTCGCCGCGGCGTAGAGCGCGCGCAGGGCATCGCGCAGCTCGCCGTCCTCCACTTTGCCGATGGTCGACATGACCTCGACATCGGGCCTGGTCACCGGCCGCTTCTTGGTCGGCGGGCGCCTGGCCTTGCCGGTCCACGCCTTGTAGTCGGGCAGCTCCTTGATGTTGCCGACGGCGAACTTGAAGCGCTTGACCTCTTTGATCGGCGACGATTTCGCGCGCTCGTAGGACTCGCGGTACTTGTCGGCGATGTGGCGCAGCTCCTCGTTGAGCTGGGCAAGGACGATGTCCTTTACATAATGAAACGTCGCCACCGTCGCTGAGCTATCCATGCGCAGGTGCAGCGTGTCGTCCCACAGCTTCTCCGCGCGGACCAGCGGCTCCAGGTGGGGAGCGCACTGATGGCAGACAGTGGCGAAGACCTGCTGCGCCAGGCAGCCGCTCAGCTGATCCCAGCTCTTCAAGCGCACGGCCGCGGCGACGATCAGCGCCCAGCCGCGGAACGGGCGAGCGAGCGGCCGCTTGTAGGACCGCCGGCGGATGACCGTCGCGCCGGGCGGAATCAGCGGCTTGTCAGCGGGCGGCATGGCGGGCGGCTTGGCAGGCGGCTTAGACGACATGGCGATGGAGCCGCATGCTAGGACAGGACCGCCTGGGGAGCCAACTATTGCGCGGCCGCCCGACAAATTATCGTGCGACCTTCTGGGAGCTGTACCAGTAACCAGGGGAGCGTTCCTGGAGTCGTTCCATGCGCGTTCCCAGTAAGCGTTTGCAGGCCGCGCGCTGGACGCAGAGGCGCAAACCGGTCCTCATGCGGCTTGAGGTTTGTTGACCGGCATTCCGTCGCTGTTCGCATTTTCTAAGCG
>DAOMZC010000389.1:0-6272 GCA_035437965.1 Pseudomonadota bacterium | reverse complement strand
GTATGCGCACCTGCTTACGCTGTGGCCGCTGCACGGGCTGACCCTGGGGCTGTCGGCGCTGGCGGCGCTGGCGCTGTGGCGGCGGCGCTACCGGCTGGCCCGGCTGGGGGCGGCCGGCCAGGTGGCGCTGATCCTCATCGGCTGGGGGCTGTCGCAGTACCCGTATCTGGTGCTGCCGGGCGTCGAGCTGCACGCCGCCGCCGCCCCCCCGGCGACGCTGCGCCTGCTCCTGATCGTGCTCGCGCTGGGCGGCCCGATTCTCCTCCCGTCGTTTGTTTACCTGTTCCGGGTCTTCAAGGCGCGGCTTTCTTAGCCGCCGGCTCGCGCACGGTGAGGACCGGGCAGGGAGCGGAGCGCAGGATCCGCTCGGCCACAGAGCCGAGCAGGAAGTGTTTGAGACCGGTGCGGCCGTGCGTCCCCATCACGATGAGGTCCACGTTGTCGCCGGCAAGCGAGACGATCAAGTCGGCCACATTGCCTTCGGCCGACTGCGCCCGGGCGCGCACCCCGGCGTAGGTCGCCCGCAGCACCAGCCCTTCGAGGGCGCGCTCGGTGTCCTCCCGCAGCTTCTGCAGGAGCTCGGGCGGCAGCGCGTAGCCATCGCCGAAGGGTCCCATCTGCACCGGGGTGCCGTAGACGTGCAGGAACGTCAGCTCGGCATCGAACCGGCGGGCCATCTCAATGGCCAGCTCGGTCGCCGGCTCTGCACCTTTTGAGAAATCGGTGGGATGGAGAATCTTGTGAATCGCTCGCATGGTTAACCTCGACTACCGCGTGAGAGCTCGGCTGGAAAGTTCTATCGCCGCAGAGGAGATTTTGCAAGCTGTATGCCAGCTTGGCGCGGGCCGAAACCCGAAACTTTTTGAACCGAGCGCGCAGAAAGTGCAGCCAACTGCCGCAGAGCTTACCGATCGGCGAAAAAAGTGCGCGATCAAGACGAGCCCCCTGTACAATTCAACCTGGCAGGAGCTTTGCAGGGTCAATGCAGCAGCGACGCAGCTGAGCGTCAAATGCTGAACCCTGGGAACCACAAGAGGGGTCTTTCATGAACGGTCCACTTTCTTCGGAAACTCTGCAGAAGATGCACGCGTACTGGCGCGCCGCGAACTATCTGTCTGTTGGTCAGATCTATCTCTTCGACAACCCTCTTCTCAGAGCGCCGCTCACTTTATCCCATATAAAGCCGCGGCTCCTTGGTCACTGGGGCACGACCCCTGGACTCAACTTCATCTACGTCCACCTCAACCGCGTCATCAAAGAGGGCGACTACAACGTCCTTTACGTCACCGGCCCCGGCCACGGCGGACCGGGCCTGGTCGCCAACACCTACCTCGAGGGAAGCTACAGCGAGACCTATCCCAGCATCAGCCAGGATGAGGAGGGGATGAAGAAGCTGTTCCGGCAGTTCTCGTTCCCCGGCGGCATTCCCAGCCACGCCGCGCCCGAGACTCCGGGCTCGATCCATGAGGGCGGCGAGCTCGGATACGCGCTGTCGCACTCCTACGGGGCGGTGTTCGACAACCCCGAGCTGATCGTCGCCTGCGTAGTCGGCGACGGCGAGGCCGAGACCGGACCGCTGGCGACGAGCTGGCACGGCAACAAGTTCTTGAACCCGGTGCACGACGGCGCGGTGCTGCCGATCCTGCACCTCAACGGCTACAAGATCGCCAACCCCACGGTGCTCGCCCGCATCAGCCATGAAGAGCTCGAGCAGCTGTTCCGCGGCTACGGCTACGACCCCTATTTCGTGGAAGGGGACGAGCCGGACAAGATGCACCAGCTGATGGCGGCGGCGCTCGATCGCGCCTTTGCCGAGATCCGGCGCATCCAGAAGGACGCGCGCGACAAGGGCATGTGCGAGCGGCCGCGCTGGCCGATGATCATCCTGCGGTCGCCCAAGGGGTGGACCGGGCCCAAGGAAGTGGACGGCAAGCCGTCGGAGGGGACGTGGCGCTCGCACCAGGTGCCGTTCTCCGAGATGGCAGGCTCGCCGCAGCACGTCAAGCTCCTTGAGCAGTGGATGAAGAGCTACCGGCCCGAGGAGCTGTTCGATGAGAAGGGCCGGCTGCGGCCGGAGCTTGCCGAGCTGGCGCCCAAGGGCACGCGGCGCATGGGCAGTAATCCCCACGCCAACGCCGGCGCGCTCCTGCGCGACCTGCGGCTACCCGATTTCCGCAAGTACGCGGTCGCGGTCAAGACCCCGGGCACCGCCCACGCCGAGGCGACGCGCGTTCTTGGCGGCTTCCTCCGCGATGTGCTTGTGCAGAGCGCCGACACCCGCAACTTCCGCATCTTCGGCCCGGATGAGACGGCGTCAAACCGCCTCGGCGCGGTCTATGAAGCGACCACCAACGTCACCTCGGCGGCGCTATTGCCGACCGATGACCACCAGTCCCCGGACGGCCGGGTGATGGAGATGCTGAGCGAGCACCAGTGCCAGGGCTGGCTGGAGGGGTACCTGCTCACCGGCCGCCACGGCCTGTTCAGCTGCTACGAGGCGTTCATCCACATCGTCGACTCGATGTTCAACCAGCACGCCAAGTGGCTCAAGGTCTGCAAGCAGATCCCGTGGCGGCGGCCGATCGCGTCGCTGAACTATCTTCTGACCAGCCACGTCTGGCGCCAGGATCACAACGGCTTCAGCCACCAGGACCCGGGCTTCATCGATCACGTCGTCAACAAGAAGGCCGACGTCATCCGGGTCTACCTGCCGCCCGATGCCAACACCCTGCTCTCGGTGGCCGATCACTGCCTGCGCAGCCGCCACTACGTCAACGTGATCGTCGCCGGCAAGCAGCCGGCGCCGCAGTGGCTGGACCTGGACGCGGCCTGCAAGCACGCCGCCGCCGGCATCGGAATCTGGGAGTGGGCGAGCAGCGACCACGGCGCCCTGCCCGACGTGGTGATGGCGTGCGCCGGCGATGTGCCGACGCTGGAGACGTTGGCCGCGGTGTCGCTCCTGCGCAAGTACCTGCCCGAGCTCAAGGTGCGCGTCATCAACGTCATCGATCTGATGAAGCTGCAGCCGACGAGCGAACATCCGCACGGCCTGACCGACCCGGAGTTCGACGCGCTGTTCACCACCGACCGCCCGATCATCTTTGCCTACCACGGCTATCCGTGGCTCATCCACCGCCTGACCTACCGCCGCAAGAACCACAACAACCTGCACGTCCGCGGCTACAAGGAAGAGGGCACGACCACGACCCCGTTCGACATGGTGGTGATGAACGACCTCGATCGCTTTCACCTTGTGCTCGACGTGCTCGAGCGGGTGCCGCAGCTCGGGGCGCGGGCGGCGTATGTGCACAAGGCGATGCACGACTTCCTGTTCGAGCACAAGCGCTACACCCGCGAGCACGGCGACGACATGCCGGAGGTGCGCGAGTGGAAGTGGAGCCCGGCGGAGCCGGCGAACCTGGCGGGGCCGGACAAGGGGAAGTGAGGCCAGTGACCGAGCGCGCCGCATCCAACCTTACCCGGCCGCGGATCCTGATCGTCGACGACAACCGGGCGCTCGCCGAGAACCTCGGCGAGATCCTGGAGGACGCCGGCTACCAGGTGGAGCTCGCGGCGAGCTGCGAGGCGGCCCTTTGCAGCGCCGCCTTCACGGTGGCGCTCGTCGATGTGCGCCTCCCCGATGGGGACGGGGCCAAGCTCGCCACCCGGCTCAAGGAGCGCTGGCCGCAGACCGAGGTCATCCTGCTCACCGGCTTCGCCACCCTGGAGTCGGCAATGGCGGCGGTGCGCGCCGGGGCCTGGGCGTACCTCATCAAGCCGTGCTCGACCGACGACCTCCTGCTGGCGGTGCGGCAGGCGGTGCGCCAGGTCGGCAGCCAGGAGGAGAAGCGCCAGCTGGCGCGGCGGGCCCAGGTGGCGGAGAAGCTGGCGGCGGTGGGCACCCTGGCGGCGGGGCTGTCGCACGAGATCAAAAATCCCCTCAACGCCGCGTCGCTGCAGCTCACCCTGCTGGAGCGGCGACTGCGCCGCCTCCCCGAGAAGAACCTGGCGAGCCTGCTGGAGCCGCTGGCGCTCGTCCAGCAGGAGATCCAGCGGCTCAGCAGCGTGGTCGAGGAGTTCCTCGCCTTCGCCCGGCCGCGCGACTTCATCCCCGTGCCCGTCGACCTGACCGCCGTGGTGACCACGGTGGCGCGGCTGTTCGCGGCGCAGGCGGAGGAGGCCGGGCTGCGCATCACGACCCAGCTCGCCCCGGTGCGGCCGATCTCCGGCGACGCGGGGCTGCTGCAGCAGGCGGTGATGAACCTGGTCCTCAACGCGATCCAGGCGACCCCCACCGGCGGCTGGGTGCGCATCGAGCTCGGCGAGCGCGGCGGCGACGTGGTGCTCACGGTCGAGGACAGCGGCGCGGGGCTGTCGCCGGAGGCGCGCGCCCACCTGTTCGAGCCGTTCTTTACGACCAAGGAGCTCGGCTCGGGCCTGGGCCTGCCGCAGGTCCACGCGGTGGTCGAGCAGCACGGCGGGAGCGTCTCGGTCCAGGATGGCGAGGCCGGCGGCGCCTGCTTCGTCGTCAAGCTGCCGCCGCGGGCCGCCACCTGAGGGCTCCGCGCAAGATTTGCCGGCCCTACACGATGGGCGCAAGATTTGCGCAGAAAGTCGTCGGCTCAGCCCTGTGGGGGGTCGGCGCGGGAGTTGCTGATAAGACCAAGCGAGGAAACGCATGTCCCAGCCCGGTCGAATCCTGATTGTCGATGATGAAGTAAACGCCCGCTCCGCGCTCGCCGAGCTGCTGCGCGAAGAGGGCTATAGCGTAGAGACTGCAGCCGACGGCTTCAAGGCGCTGCCCAAGCTCGATGACTTCGCCCCGGATGTGATAGTCACCGATCTGAAGATGCCGGGCCTGGATGGCCTGGGCCTCATGCGCAAGGCCCTGGAGAAGGACCTCGATCGCGCCGTCATCGTGATGACCGCGTTCGGCGCCGTCGAGACGGCGGTGGCGGCGATGCGCGCCGGGGCCGCCGACTACCTGAGCAAGCCGATAAACTTTGACGAGCTGCTGCTGGTCGTCGAGCGGGCGCTGGAGCGTCGGCGCCTGCGCCTGGAGGCGGGCCAGCTGCGCCAGCGCCTCACCGAGCGCCACAGCATCCCCAGCATCATTGGCTCCAGCCCAGCGATGCAGGCGGTGTTCGACACCGTGCTGCAGGTCGCGCCGTCGCGCGCCTCGGTGCTCATCACCGGCGAGAGCGGCACCGGCAAGGAGCTGGTCGCCGCCGCCCTCCACGAGCACAGCCCGCGCGCCGGCCGGCCGTTCGTCAAGCTCCACTGCGCGGCGCTCACCGAGACGCTGCTGGAGAGTGAGCTGTTCGGCCACGAGCGCGGCGCCTTCACCGGCGCGGTGGCGCGGCGCGACGGGCGCTTCCAGCAGGCCGACGGCGGGACGATCTTCCTCGACGAGATCGGCGAGATCTCGCTGGCCGTGCAGATCAAGCTGCTGCGCTTTCTGCAAGAGCACGAGTTCGAGCGCGTGGGCGGCAACCAGACCATCAAGGTCGACGTGCGCATCGTCGCCGCGACCAACCGCAACCTGCGCGAGCGGATCCAGCAGGGCCTGTTCCGCGAGGACCTGTACTACCGGCTCAACGTCATCTCGCTGGAGATGCCGCCGCTGCGCCAGCGGACCTCGGACATCGGCCTTCTGGCCCACCACTTCCTGACCAAGTTCGCGCAGGATAACGGCAAGGGGGTGGGCTCGATCAGCGAGGCGGCGATGGAGAAGCTCCTGCACTACCCCTGGCCCGGCAACGTGCGCGAGCTGGAGAACGCCATCGAGCGCGCCGTGATCACCTGCCGCGGCGACAGCCTGCGCGCCGAGGATCTGCTGATCACCGTCGCCTCGGTGGACGCGCGCAAGCCGGCCAGCGACTATCCGCCGGTCCCCGGCTCGAGCCTGGCCGAGCTGGAGCGCTTCGCCATCCTCAAGACCCTGGAGTACACCGGCGGCTCGACCTCGCGCGCCGCGGACATCCTGGGCATCTCGCCGCGCAAGATTCAGTACAAGCTGCAGGCCTACCAGAAGGGCGCGGCGCTGCAGCGGAGTTCCTGAGCCGCGGCGGCCGGTCGCCGCGCGGGTCCGCTTGCGCGTATCATGGAGCAATGAGCGCAAGCGGTCAGCCTGCCGACGAACTTCCTGGGGCCGGGGCTGGGGCTGGGGCCGGGGCCGGGGTCGCAGAGTCGCAGGACTTGTCCCTGAAGCGACCGCCCCGGCGGCTTCCGCCATGGCTCATCGCGCCGCTGGCGCTCGGCGCCATGTCGCT
>DAOMZC010000388.1:0-6295 GCA_035437965.1 Pseudomonadota bacterium | reverse complement strand
CGTCGGCTGGGTGGTGGCCTGGCCGACGAGCGCTACGAAGCCGCCGCCGCCGCCGCCGCCGCCGCCCTCGCCCTCGATGGGGTTGGCCTGCGGCGACATGTTGCCGCCGACTCCGCCGAGCGCCGAGACTTTCACCGCGCCGACGCTCTGCGTGGCCATGAGGACCACCGTGCCGCCACCGCCGCCGCCGCCGGGAGCATCGCTGTTGGTGCCGGCAGTGAAGCCGCTGGCGCCACCGGCGGCGCCGTCCGCGGTGATGCTGCCCTGGCCGGAGATCGTCCGCGCCAGGACGAACACCAGCCCGCCGCCGTTGCCGCCGCTGCCACCGTTGTTGTTATTGGACTGCCCCGCCCCGCCGCCACCGCCGAAGTACAGCCGCTGGCGCACATCCGAGAGCAGCGGACGACCGCCCAGGCCGCCCAGGCTGACGCGGTTGCCGCAGCCCCAGGTCGCGTCGCCCGGCCCGACGGTCAGAGGGTCAAGCGCGGCGCCGCTGCAGGCATAGCCGCCGCGGCCACCGCCGGCTGAGTCGGCGAACAGCTGATTGGTGGCGTCGTAGGCCGGATCGAGCCTCCAGGCGGTCATGTAGTTTGCCTGCGAGATGTCCATGACGCCCTGGCCGGTCCACGTCTTGCCAGCCGCCAGCGCGTTGGCGCCGCCGCCACCCGGGCAGTTGATGTTGTTGCCGCCGCCGCCGCCGTTGGCCGCCGCCGCGCGGCCATAGCTGCCGGTGCTCGCGTAGTCGGTCACGCTGCCGCCGACTCCTTCACCGCGGGCCCCGGCGATCGCGCCGTCGGTAGTCCGGTAGCCGAAGTAGTTGACGGGGCTGACCCCGTTTACCATCTGGCCGCCGCGGAAGCCCATCCCGCTGGCCGTGATCGTCCCATCGACCCGGAGGTTGTCGGCGGTGACCACCACGACGCCGCCGGTGCTGCCGTTCCACGGGTTGGCGGCCAGGGTGGCGCCGGTGGGCACGGTCAGGTTCTGATACTGCGGCACCAGGACGACCTGGGTGTGACCCGCCGCCGTGTAGTCATACTGCAGCCCGTTTGTGCCATGGCTGCGCAGCTGCACGCTGCCGCCGGCCACATCGACCCCGGTCACCGTCACAAGTTCGTAGTGGCCGGCGTTGCGGATGTCCAGGACCTCGCCGTAGCGGGCGGCGTCCGAGAGCAGATCGATGGCCGCCCCCTGCATCTGGATGATGAACAGGACATCCCCGGCCTTGAGGCCCGGCAGGTCTGAAAGATTCTGCAGCGTGATCGACCGGCTCCCGGCCAGGGCATTGGTGGCGAGGATTGCGTACTGATTTACGACCTCCTGCCCGCTCACCGTACGATCGCCGCTCTGGCCAAGGACCGCGGCGCGGTACTCGGAGACCTCTGCGTCCGGGGATGAGCAGCCGGTGCTCAGCGCCGCGCCGCACAGCCATCCCGCCATATACGAAGCCCACTTTCGGTGCATCAAAATCCCTCCCCAATAAGCAAACCTATGAGCGATTGCCCGCGTCGCACGAGTGTGTACAGCTTCCTACTCGGTCTTGGCTGGCTTGGCTTTCTTGCTGTGACGTTTCTTGGTCGCGTCGCTCCCGGCAGCCGGTGCGTCCTTGGTCCCCGCGCCAGGCTTCTTGGCCTTGGCGCCGCTATGCTTCTTGTCGGGGTCCTTGTCGACGATCTCCGGGGCCTCGATCGGCTTGGCCGGGGTGGCCGACTGCGCCTGCGGCGGATCGATGATCACGAAGTCGACGCGACGGTTGGTGGCGCGGCCCTTGGCCGTCTTGTTGTCGGCGATGGGGTTGTCCGGACCAAAGCCCTTGGAGTCCAGCCGGACCTCGGCGACGCCGCTGGCGACCAGGAACTTCTTGACGCTCAGGGCGCGGCGACCGGACAGCTCGATGTTGTACTCCCGCTTGCCGCGGTTGTCGCTGTGACCCTCGATGAGGATCTTCTTGATCTGCGGGCTGGACTTGAGGGCGTCCGACACGCTCTGGAGCAGCGGGAACGACTTTTTCAGGATGACGTCCTTGTTGGTGGCGAAGAACACCGGCTGCAGGATGGCGATCTTGCCGTCCTTGACCTGGACCATGCCGGGGCAGCCGTTCTTCTTCGGATCAGAGCTCGGGGCGCCCGGCTGATCCGGGCAGGCGTCCTCGGGATCGACGACCGAGTCACGGTCGCGGTCGCCCAGCGGACAGCCCTTCTTCTGCGGGTCCGGCTTGTGGCCGGCGGGAACGTCGACGCACTGATCTTCGTAGTCATACACGCCGTCGCTGTCCTTGTCGCTGGCCGGGCAGCCCTTCTTCTGCGGATCGGGGTGGGCGCCCTGCGCCGTGTCCGGGCACAGATCTTCGAAGTCAAGGACGCCGTCGCCGTCCTTGTCGCCGGCCGGGCAGCCCTTCTTCTGCGGATCGGGGTGCTCGCCCTGCGCCATGTCCGGGCACAGATCTTCGCTATCGGGCACGCCGTCGCCATCGCGATCGGGCGGGAGCGGACAGCCCTTCTTCTGCGGATCGGGGTGCGGACCCTGCGCCGTATCCGGGCACAGATCTTCGCTGTCGGGAACGCCATCACCGTCGCGATCCGGCGGGCAGCCGTTGGTCCGCGGGTTGCCGGTGCGCACGCCCGGCTCGTCGATGCAGGCGTCCTCGCTGTCGGGAATTCCGTCCTTGTCGCGGTCGAGGACCTGCTTGCGGATGGGAGCGTAGGCGACCCGGAACAGCATCCGGAAGTCGGGCGTCCCCGGCTGGCGCAGGATGCCCAGCCCGCCGGCGAGTCCGAGCTGCACCTGGCTGGCGATGTTGTAGTGGGCGCCGAGCAGGACTTCCAGGCTGGTCGCCCCGGGCTGACCGGCATAGTTGGGGATCACCAGCGTGCCGAACGTCGCCTCGGGTCCGATGGCGAAGCGGCGCTCCAGATCGGCGTAGCTGATTCCGAAGCCGAGCTGGATCTCGGACCCGGCGGTGCTGCCCTCGGGACCGATGTTGCCCAGGCGCGCCTCGGGGCGGTAGAGGAATCCGCCGGTGAGCGACCACCGGATGTGGTGGCCGAGGCCCGCCAGGATCAGCTTGGGCAGGACGCGCACGTCCTGGTCGCTCACCGTCGGCGCCAGGCTGTCGGTGAACTTGCGCAGCGGCACCCAGACCTGCGCCCCGATGCTCAGCGAGATCGGACTCCGATCCGGCTGGCCGACGATCCGCACCAGCAAGCCGAAGCGCGGATCACCGACGCCGACGCCGCTCATCGGCGCGACGCCGCCGTAGGGGCTCGGAGAGCCGAGCTCGAGAAACGCGATCGGCAGCGTCGCCGAGAGGGTGATCCGGTCGAGGAAGGAGCCGGCCAGATCGATGTGCCCCAGGAGCTGGTGCTGAATGACGAAGTCGGTGCGGGTGAAGCTGCCGTCCGCCTGGGTGAGTCCGAACACCAGGGGGTTGTTCGCGTAGTTGAGGGTGACTCCCGCGGCAAAGTAGCGCGTCGAGGAGTACCACGGATGATCTACAGCGAACGACCACTCGCCGGCGGTCGTCGGCTCGTAGCGGTTGAGCTGGAACCCCTGGTTCTGCGCGGACGCCGCCGCTCCCATACCGAGGACACCGAGTAGACATAAGACAGATAGAATGCGCCTCAACGTACCCCCCCAATTTCTGCGATCGCTCCGGGTGACGAATTCCCTTCGTCATCCTCCGGGCCAGATAGACATCATAATCAAGAAAAGTGCCAAACGACTAGCAATAAAATTTCGCTTACTTGAGCGCGACAGAGTTCTCCGAATCCGAGCTATATCCGAATCCGATCGGAGATCGGAATCGGTGTATTTTTTCTTCAAGCTGCGTGTCTGTGCGGGAGGCACGCACAGCTTACTCCGCCTGCGAGGTAGGTCCGAATTCAATCCCGTATTCGTTCCTGCGGGGCATTTCCGGCCCGGCCAACTGACGGAAAGAGTCCTCGTTTACGTTATGCGGCTTGATGTCCTTGTGCACGATGGGCTGGCTGTGCAGGATGGCCAGGGTATCGGCGACGGCGATGGCGATCTGCAGGATCGTCTCGAGCCCGAGGGGCTGCTGCGCCGCCAGCTTGGACAGCGACTGACCGCCGAAGTCCTCCAGGACGAGCGCGAGGCTGCTGCCGCGGCTCTCAAGGGCCAGGGCCTTGATTACCCCGGGCAGCTCCAGCGCGCGCAGCAGGCTGTATTCGTGCTGCAGGTTGGCCAGCGCCCGCGGCGTCGGATAATCGCTGCGCGGCGTCTTGATCACGACCGGCTGCTGATCGGCGTCGCGGATCGCGCGGTAGATGACAGTCTCACTGCCTTCATGCAGCTTGTCGACGATCGTGTATCGCGTAAGCTGAATCATATCCGCTTCCCCCCATCCCAGCCCACCGTGCGCGCCTCCGGGGCTATCTAGTCAGGCTAGTCAGGTTAACGACTAGACGAGCCGCCCGAGTCCCAGCTTATCCTCGCTAGTTGTATTTGTAAAGCCGACTAAAACCCGAGGGGGCCGGGCGTGCAGGACTTGTTTACCGACGGCGCTGTATGCTTTAGCAGGGCGGCGGCGGCGGCGCCATCAGCGACACCTGCACCTTGGTCAGCGTAGCTGCGGTGACGTTGACGGTGGCGCAGCCGGCAGCTGCGGCTTCCGGCGGGGCGGGCGGGCCCGCCATGTCACCGGGGTTACCAGGGTCGCCGAGGTCGCTCGGGCCCGGCATCGTCATCGGCTGGGCCGGTCGCGACTCGGCGCGCAGGCTCACCTTGCCGGTGGTGCCGGGCGGCAGCTCGACGGCCAGCGAGGTCTGGGGCGGACTGTCTCTTGCCGCCGGCATCATGATCGCGGTCGTGTAGCTGTTCATCCCATCGCGGTAGAAAGCGGCCGAGCCGGAGCTGCCGTTCCAGGTGACCGTAACGTCAAGGCGGGCGGTGTCTCTTGGGAGTCCGAACAGATCCGCCTGGAGCACCGGACTGGCCGATGGGCTGCACCCCCACAGGGTGCTGGCAGCAAGCAGTATGGACAGAGACAACCGGCGCTGGTTTGACTTGGACATGATCCGCTGGCTCCTTTCAAAAGATGATCGTGGCGCGCGGGATTCCGGACGGAACCGCCACCGGGGTGCTGGGGCTCTGGGTGCCGATGGCCACTCCGGTGACGACCGCGGCGGCGGCGGCTCCGCCGACCGCGGTCCACAGCCACCAGCGCTTATAGATTGGCTTTGCCGGCGCGACGGGCGCGGCGGCGGGCGCTGCAACCACCGCGAGCTCGGGCGGCGGCGACCGTGGTGGAGGCGCGGCGGCGGGCTCTGGTTCCTGCTCGCGCGAGGCCTTTTCTTCGGCGAGCCGCTGCTTCATCTCCAGCTCGAGGGCGGCCAGGGTGTTGCGGGCCTCGGCGAGGTAGCTGTCCACCTTGTGCCGTATCTCTTCATTTAGCTGCGGCGTCGCGGACAGATAGCGATCGTAGTACTCGATTGCTTCGCGCGGGTGACCGGCCTTGCGGTAGGCCTGCGCCAGGTTGAACAGGAGCCCGGGATTTTGCATCAGCTTGTAGGCCGCCTGGAACTCCGGAATCGAGTCCTCGAACTTCTGCGCCTGATACAGCGCCAGCGCCAGGTCGTAGTGGGTCTTCCAGTCCGCGGCGTGAGCGGCGGCGCTGCCGAAAAGGAGGACGAGCACCACCGCGAGCCCGCGGGTCTTTTGGCGCAGAGTCTGGAGTTTACGATCTTTGTCCATGGCGCTTGTCTCCCAGTGGGCAAAAAGGTGTCCGTGGCCGCCGCGCGGACGGCTGCGTATCGGCCGCACATCGGCCGCACATCGGCCGCACATCGGCCGCACATCGGCCGCCATCGCCACCTCGCCGGAGCCGCGGCTAGTCCAAAAGGAGCTTCACTTCGCCATCGGCCGGCTTGGGGCCGCTGCGCGCGGCTGGTTTGCGCCGCCGGGCGAGCGGGCTCGCCGGGGTCGACTCGCGCTCGGTGACCTCGGGGCCCGGCGCGGGAGGCGCGGGAGTCGACACGACCGGGTCCAGATAGACCTCGGTCTTCACATCGGTGCTGTGGCTGAGCAGCAGCGTCTTGTCCTTGAAGCCGGGGTGGCGCAGGGTGAGCACGGTCTCTCCGGTGCCCGGCGGCCGATCGAGCTCCCAAGGGGTGGTGCCGAGCAGCTGGCCGTCGGCGCGCACGACCTCGGCACCCTGCGGGGCCGACTGCACGATCCACCGGACCAGGCGCGACGGCGCGACCGGGGCCGGCGGCGCGGCGATCGGGCTTGCGGGGCGCAGCCGGACCAGTCCACTGGCGGCCACCGCGACGACGAG
>DAOMZC010000387.1:0-6304 GCA_035437965.1 Pseudomonadota bacterium | reverse complement strand
CGAGCCGATTCATGCGCCCGGTCTGCTCCGGCGACATATAGGCGAGGGTGCCTTCCTGCAGCGTCGGGTCGAGCGCCCGCTGGGGCTCTTGTGACAGCCGGCTCGCCAGGCCCAGATCGGCGAGCTTGACCTCGCCGGTGTCGGGGTTAAAAAGGATGCTGTCGGGCTTTAGATCCTTGTGGAGGACGGGGATGCGGTGCAGGGCGGCGAGGGTCTCGGCGACCGCGAGGGCGACCTGCAAGATGGTCTTTAGCGCCGGCGGACGGGGAAACAGGGAGCGCAGGGAGGCGCCGCCGAAGTCCTCCAGCACCAGCGCCAGGCTGCTCCCCACGGGCTCCAGACTTTGGGCCTTCACTACCCCCGGCAGGTCGAGGCTGCGCAGCAGGTTGAACTCGTGCTGCAGGGCCGCCAGCAGCCGCGGCGCCGGCTGGGCGGACTGCGGCAGCTTGAGCAGGACCTTCTGCCCGGCGGCGCTCGCGACCTCCGCTCTGCTGGGGGGCGTGGGCGCCGAGCGCACGGCTTGATAGACGACCAGGCCATCGCTCTGGGAAAGCTTCTTCACAATCGCAAAGCCGGGGACGATCAGCATCTGGTATTTACGCCGCAGGAGGTCTGGAACCGCGCACCGGCCGACGGCCAGAATTAGCCGTCAGCGTGCCTGATTGTCGCACGGAGGGGGCGGCGTGGGCAACGCGCGGCGGCGCGCTCAGTTCAAGCGGCCGCGCGCAATCACATCGAGCATTCCATCGAAGGCGTCGCGCAGCGCCCAGGCCTTGTCGCTGAAGGTCTCGCGCCGCTCCGCCTCGGCGAGCCCGGCGGCCAGCGCCTTGCGCGCACCCTGGCTGCCGGTAAGCGAGCGCTCGAGCTCGAAGATGGCGCTCTCGTAGATGCGGAAGCAGGCCTCGAACTGGCCGTCGTTGTACAGCGGCGCCCCGACGGAGATGGCCGACGAGATGGCGCGATCGATGCGCTCCACCGCCTCGGCCGTCGCGTCGGCGAGCAGGCTCGTCGGGTGCACCGGAACCTGGCGCTTGGGCGCCGCCGGCAGCCGGGCCGACGCAGCGCTCGGCAGCGACCCGTGCTCTTCAATCACCGCCAGCACCCCGTCGAAGGCGTCGCGCATCGCCCACGCCCGGTCGCTCGGGTCCGATAGCGCCTCGGCCCGCCGCACCCCTTCGAGCAGCGCCCGCCGCGGCCCCGCGCAGCCGGTCAGCCGCCGATCGAGGTCGAGCGCGGTGCCCTGGTAGATGCGGAAGCAGGCGTCGTGATTGCCCTCGTTGTAAAGCGGCGCACCTACAGAGATTGCGCGCTTGATCGCGCTTACCACCGTCGCCAGCTCGGCGGGCTTGCAGCCCTCCAGCAGCGACGCCTCGTGACGCGGCACCGAGCGCCGGCGCCGACCGGGCCAGGGAAAGTCGGCGAGCGGAATTCCTTCGTGGTTGGTCAGGAGCGGCTTGAGAGCGTTCACCGGAATGGCGAAGCTCAGGCTCTGCCCCTGCGAGATGACCAGGGTGGCCACCCCGATCACGTCGCCGCGCTCGTTGAACAGCGGCCCGCCCGAGGCCTCGGGCGTGAGCGCCGCCGACAGCTGCAGCACCTGCAGGCCGTCGCCGATCTCGCGCACCGCGCTGAGCAGGCCGTCGCTGATCGAGTCCTCGAGCTCGTCCGCGTTGCCGATCGCGACCACCCGCTCGCCCGGCGTGACCTCGTCGCTGTCACCCAAAAGCAGCGGCGGCAGCGACGCGGCGGTGCTGCGCAGGAGCACCAGATAGCGCTCGGCGTCGGCGGCGATGATCTCGATGTCGTCGAGCTCGCGGCCGTCGGGGAGCACGATGACGGCTTCGCTGGCGCCCGAGACCAGGTGCAGGTTGGTGGCGATCGTTCCGTCGTCGCGCACGACAAATCCCGACCCGGTGTCATCGTCGGCACGGATGAGGACGACCGAGGGGCGGGCAAGGTTTGCGATCTGGGTGGAGGTAAGCGCAGCCATGGGCCTACTCTACAACAAACGACTTCCGCGACGACTCAAGACGCGAGGAAAATCAAACCGCCGGGCGAATGTTGGTACACTGCTCGGACACACTTTTTGAATCGATGTGACTGGGGGGCATGCTTGCGTATCGAATTCTGGGGGACCCGCGGATCCATCGCCCGACCGGGACCCACCACCGTCCGCTACGGCGGTAACACTTCCTGTGTCTCCATCCAGGCCAAAGATGGCACGCGCCTGGTGTTTGACTGCGGCACGGGCGCTTTTGCACTCGGGCAGGCGTGGATGGCGCTCAAGCAGCCGATCCGCGCTCATATCTTCATCGGCCACACCCACTGGGACCACATCCAGGGCATCCCGTTTTTTGCGCCGCTGTTCGCTCCCGGCAACGAGTTTGACATCTACGCCCCGTGCGGCTTCGGCCCGCAGCTGCGCGAGACCCTCGCCGGTCAGATGCAGCACAAGTACTTTCCCGTCGCCCTCGCCCAGCTCGGGTCGACCATCCGCTACCACGACCTCGCCGAGCAGGTCATCCAGATAGGCTCGGTCACGGTGCGCACCCGCTACCTCAACCACACCGCCGTGACCCTGGGCTACCGCATCGAGGCCGACGGCGTCGCGGTCGTCTACGCCACCGACCACGAGCCCCACGAGCGTCCCATCGGTCCCGACGGTGAGCCGGTGCACCGCCCGCTGCGCCACCACGAGGACCGCCGTCACGCTGGCTTCCTCGCCAACGCCGACCTGGTCATCCACGACAGCCAGTACACCCTGGCCGAGTACCCGGCCAAGGTCGGCTGGGGGCACAGCACCCTCGAGTACGCCCTTGATGTCGCCGAGGCTGCCAGCGCCAAGCGGCTGGCGCTGTTCCACCACGATCCGCTGCGCAGCGATGACGCTCTCGATCGCCTGGTCGAGGCCTCGCGCGCCGAGGCTGCCCTGCGCGGCAGCACGCTGGAGATCTTCGCCGCCGCCGAGGGCCAGATCATCGAGCTCGACTGCCCGGGGGCGCACGTGCCGCCGCCGTCGGTGCTCGAGACCATCGAGGTCGGGCCGCGGCGGGTCTCGCAGAAGCGCATCGTGGTCGGGCTGCGCGACGCGCCGCTCATCAGCGCCATCAGCAGCGCCCTGGTCCCCGAGGGCTTCACCATCGATGTCGTGGACGACGACGAGGAGGCGGTGGCGCTGGCCGAGCGCGAGGCGCCGGCGCTGCTCATCTTGTCCCGCCGCAGCCCCGGCTACGATGGGCTGGTGGCGACCGCCCGCATCCGCCAGCACGCCGACGAGCAGGTCTCGGCGATTCCGATCGTACTGGTGGCCGGGGCCGAGGACCACGCCGAGGCCGAGGCCGGCTTCGCCGCCGGCGTCACCGACTGGCTCACCCGTCCCTGCTCGCCGGCCTTCATTCAGTCGCGGCTGCGCTCGTGGCTGCGCCGGATGCGGGTCGGCTGGCTCAAGCCCCCCCTGCCGCCCAATGAAGAGGAGCGCCTCGCCGCGGTGCGCGCCAGCGGGCTGCTCAACACCGCGCCCGAGGAGCGCTTCGACCGGCTGGCCCGCCTCACCGCCCGGGCGCTCGGGACCTCGCTGTGCTTTATCAGCCTGATGGAGGCCGACCACCAGTGGTTCAAGTCGTGCGTCGGCAAGCAGCTGGAGGTCTACCCGCGCGACCTGTCGATGTGCGCCTACACCATCCTCGGTGACGATGTCCTGGTGGTCCCCGACGCCGCCGAGGACAGCCGGTTTGGCGACAACCCCTCGTTTCACAACAGCATGCACCTGCGCTTCCACGCCGGCGTGCCGCTGCGCGGTCCGCGCGGCCACAACATCGGCGCCCTGTGCGTCTACGATCCGCGCCCGCGCAACCTGCTGCCCGAGGAAGAGACGGTCCTGCGCGACCTGGCGATGCTGGTCGAGCGCGAGATCAGCGCCAAGCCCCCGGAAGACTGAGCGAGCTCGCCGGCCGCGCCGGTTGCTCATCGTCGGCGCTGACCGGGGCGCTATTTGGGGGTCGGCGCCGGACCGTCAAGCCAGAAGTCGAAGAAGGGGCTCGGGTCGAACTGCTCGTTGAGGATGTGGCCCTGCCCGGGGAACTCGACGTACACCGAGCGCGCCCCGAGCCGGGTGAGCCGCTCGTGCGTCGCCTTCACCTCCGGCTTCCAGTCGTCGTCCTGGGCGCCGACGCCGTTATACACCGCCCGCTCGCGCAGCGCGGCAGCCAGCTGCGCGTCGTCGAGCTTCTTGGGAAACACCCCCGGCGCGCCGAGCAGCGAGGCAAAGCGCTGCGGCAGCAGGGTCATCAGGTTGAAGGCGTGGCGCCCGCCGTTGGAGGTGCCGGCCAGCTGCACCCGCTCGTGCTTGCCGCCATAGCAGGCCAGCACTTCCTCGAGGATTTCGAGGGTGCGCAGGGACTCCTTTTTCGTCATGTGGCTGCGGTCCGGTACATAGGGAATGATCACCCGGACTTCGTTCAGGCGGCGACCGCGGGCGAGCCAGTTCTTCCAGATGTAGTCGCGGGCGATGGTCCGCGTACCCGCGCCGCCGGGCAGGAACAGCACCGTCGGCGTCTGGTCGGTGGTCTTTTCCGGGTGATGAATGAAGTAGGGGGCCGCCGGGGTGGCGTCGATGTCCTGCAGGGTTCCCACCATCGGGGGCGGGCAGCGCCCCTGGGCGGCGGCGCGAACCGCCTTGGCCATGAGCTCCTCCTGCGGCACTTCATAAAGGGGACGGCAGCCGGCAGTGTTCCCAAGCGCGAGCCCGAGGAGCGCAGCGAGCACCATCCCGCGCCCAGAGCCGTTGCGTAAGCGACAGGGGAATCCCGGCAGCAAGCGGGCTCCCCACCGGGCAGCCTCCCAGCACGTAGCGTTCATGAAATCCTCCAGAGTCCTTTTGGGTTGCGACGATAAGAGCGACCGCGCAGGTTTGGCGCGGCGGCGGGCGAGTATACTAAAATGGAGTAGAGCGGACGAACATGGATCTCCGCGGGCATGCAGTCGCTGTACGAGACCGAGTACCTGACCATCGAGTACGAGCCGGAGCGCGACCTGCTCTTCCTGCGCCGGACTGCGATTCCGATGCCGGGACCCGCAGAGCTGCCGGCTCTGTTTACGGGCATGCTCAACGCGCTTGCGGACTATGCCGGCAAGCCGCTCCTTATGGATCTGCGGCTGGGTCGCGGTAACAATAGTCCCGACTTCGAGCGCACCATGAAAGAGCAGACGATGAGGGTGCGCGCCGTGTTTACCAACGTCGCCATGTTGGTGCGGACTACCGCGGGCTTCCTGCATGTACAGCGAATGGCCCGCGAGCGCGGCGAGCGCGCGCCGCGCATCTTCGTCGATGAAGTCGAGGCCCTGGCCAGCCTGGATGCGGTCCGCCGCGGTCTCCCGGGCTGAGCCTTTTACGGCCCGCCCGGGGAGCTCCCGTCGCCTGATTAAGATCAGGTCCGGACTCGGTCAGGCGGCCGACGGATTGTCAGCTGCCGGCGCGGTTGCGCTGAACGACTGCGGTCACGTCCACAGCGACTCGGCCAGCTTCTCTACGAGCTGCCGCGCGACCGCCGGGGGCGGCAGTCCGGCCAGCGTCGTCAGCTCGCTGGCCACGGGGCTCTCGACCTCGGCGCGCAGGGTGGCGATCGCCGAGAGGCGGGCGGCCCGCACCCGCGCCCGCGCCGCCGGCGAGAGTCGGCGGTCGGCCCAGCGGGCGACCTGCCAGGCGAGCGCGGCGTGGCGGACCTCATCGGCGGCAATCCCGCTCATGGCGCGGGCGATGAATGGATCGCGGGCGGCGCCGGCTTGATACAGACCGACCAGGGCGCCGAAGGTCTCGCGGACGCAGCCCTCGACCGCGTTGTCGAGGGAGTCGAGATGCAGGTGTTCGACACGGTCATCAGCGCCGTGGGTATCGTCGGCAATGTCGAGAACCTCGGGCTTGAGGCGCTGGGCGTGAAGGTCGACCGGACTCATGTCGTGACCGACGCCTACTGCCGCACCGGGGTCGAGGGGCTTTACGCCATCGGCGATATCGCTGGGGCTCCGTGGCTTGCTCACAAGGCGTCGCACGAGGGCGTCATGGTCGCCGAACTGATCGCAGGCCAGCACCCGCACCCGATCAAGCCCAACTCGATCGCTGGCTGCACGTATTGCCACCCGCAGGTCGCGTCCGTCGGTTTGACGGAGGCGAAGGCCAAGGAAGCGGGTTACGCAGTCAAGGTCGGCCGCTTCCCCTTCATCGGCAACGGCAAGGCGATTGCGTTGGGCGAGCCTGAGGGGATGATCAAGACGGTGTTCGACGCCAAGACTGGTGAGCTTCTAGGCG
>DAOMZC010000386.1:0-6311 GCA_035437965.1 Pseudomonadota bacterium | reverse complement strand
GCCCGGGGGGACGAAGGCCGCCGGGCTCGGGTGCCGGCCGAGGCGACGCTGCAGCTGCAGGTCCGCGGGCCGGGCCGGGCGCCGGGTCGCGGGCAGCGGAAAGCGGCGCTCCCAGGCGGCGCGGGCGAGGTTGTCAAGGCGCAGGCCGTCGTAGCAGCCAAGGCGCAGCAGCATCTCCTCCACGGCGCGCGAGCCGACCGTCGGGCTGCGGAAGCCGGGCAGGCTCTCGAGCAGCGAGCGCACCCGCTCTTGCCACTCCAGCTCCTCGTGCAGGGTGTCCTGCCAGATGCCGTCCTCCCGATCGTCGTCCAGGTCCAGGGCCCGGGTGAGCTGGGTGGGCCGGCGGCGCAGCGACTCGGGGTGGAGCGAGCCGCTGGCGCACAGGATGGCCAGCTCGCGCAGCGCCCGGCCAAGGCCCCGCCCGGTCCGCGACGCCACGGTGCCGCCCGGCCACGGGGCGATGAGCTGCTCATAGACCCGCAGCGGCGCCTCGGCGATCGCCGCTGGACCAGGAAAGCCGCGCCGCCCGAGCGAGGTGCGCGGCCCGAGCTGCTCGCACAGCCGCTGCACGAGCCCCGCGACCCGCGCCGGCGGCCCATAGGCGCCCGCCAGGCAGTGCACCAGATCCTCGAATGCCGTCGGCGCTCGCAGCAGCCGGCCGCCATCGCAGGCGGTGACCCAGGCAAGCTCGGGGTCCTGATCCGCCAGCCGATAGAAGACCCCCAGATCTTCATCCAGGCGCAGCATGAGCCGCAGCTGTTCCAGGAGGGCGTCGGTCAGGGCGTCGGCCGGCGCGTCGGGCCGCGGCGACGGTCGCAGGCCATAGACGAGGAGCGGCTGATCGCCAAGCGGGCTTGGTTGAACGACCAGCGCCTCGATCGCCACCGGGGTCCCGGGCGCGTGGAAGCCGACGGCCGCCGGATACAGCACCACCTGCAGGGTGGGCACCGCCTCGTCCGGGCCACAGACGATCGGCGGCAGGCCGAGGAGCCCGCTATAGCGCAGCGCGTGGCCCAGGTGATAGCGCGGCGGCGCCGGCAGGAGCAGCGGCTCCGGCAGCGGGGCAGCCGGAGCGAGGTGGTGATATGTCTCGGAGGGCAGCCGCGGCTGCAAACCCTGCTTGATCGGGAGCGCAGCGAACGCGCTGGTCGGGGCCTGCTCGGTGGGCATGGCCCATGCCTATAACACATCCAGCCGCGCCGCCGGCGCGACCCGCTGCCGCGGCTACTTGGCTTCCTTGCTGCCGATCACCGCCAGGTTCGCGCCGACCTGCACCGCCACCGGCTTACCGTCGACCTGGATCGTCGCCTTGCCCGACAGATACCAGCCAAACGAGCCGGTCGAGAACTGCTTGGGCTCGGCAAACAGCGTCACCCCACCGATGTCGACCTTCACTTGCTGCGCTTTGGCGATGAAATCCTCGCGAGAAATAGAGCACGTCGTCTTGGCCATGGTTGCTAACACTCCTCTGCCTGCGGCGGATAACTGGTAGAAATCGCACGGAAATCGTAACACGGCTTCCGCGCGCACTTTCTCATTTGGTCGCATGGCAGCGCAAAAAAGGGGGGCGCAAAAGTCGCTGGCCGCGCGCTGCCCGGGGCCGGGCCGGTCCGAATCGGTCCGAATCGGTCCCAATCGGTCCCAATCGGTCCCAATCGGTCCCAATCTGGGGCAGCCCGAGCTTGCCCTAGAACTCCCAGAACTTCGAAGAAGTTCGAAAAAGTTCGAAAGGTCCAAAAAGCCGCCAAGAATCTGGCAAAAGGCGGGCAGGTTCCGCGCGCCGGCGCCCTGCGCAAGTTCACTTAGTGCGGTTGCGCACAGATGCCGCCGATTCGCCTTTGCTCTGTAAAGGCGCGAAGTCGCGCTGGAAACTGCCCGCCGAAACCAAAACTACAAATCGTCACCCAGCGGGCGTGACAGACGGCAGCGATTCGAGATAGATTGGGGTCCGCGGTAAGAATTTTTAGGGCTCGGGCCTGGTGCGGGTAGTCGCGGCCAGCGCGCTGACCTATTGAACATCAGACAAACCTAGAGGAGAGAATCAATGCATCTCGCGTCGTCTACCAAGCATGCCCTCCTGGCTCTGGGGATCGGCGTCACTCTTGCGGCCTGCGGCGACGGTGGAACCACCCCGCCGGACAATACCACCTACACCTGGACCAAGGTCAGCACCGACATCAAGGGCTCCTGCGCCACCGTGACCGCCTGCCACCTCAAGGGGACTACGCAGCCGTTCACGTACGACAACACGCTGACCCCCGGCTCTGATATGGCCAACTACACGGTCATCATGGCCTACATCGACAAGACCGCCCCGGCGAACTCGCAGCTCATCACCGTCGGCAAGGGCGGCCAGTACATGGGCCGGACCCACGGGACGAACCTCGGCGCGACTCAGGCGACGAACTGGACGAACTGGATCACCGCCGGCGCGCTGTTCCAGTAATCGGCAGTAGCTGGCAGTCGCGGGCAGCCGCCTGACCCTGACCCTAACAGTGACAGTGACAGCTGCCCGCAGCCGCATCCTGCCTGCTCCGAGGCTCCTCTTCTCCCCCTCTAGGCTCCCTAAGCTCCTGTAGAGTCCTCTAAAGGCCAGTTCTTCTGGTCCCTCCCAAGCTCTGGCTGGCCAAGCCGCTTGCCCCAGCAAGTCGCAGCAAGTAACGACTTGCTGCGACTTGAAGTGAAGTGTGCGCCCAAAAAAACCCAAAAAACATCATGCATCGACCCCATAGCGTCTGGGCTAAAAGATCGGCTAACATGTCTTTTGCACCAGGATGGCCAGCCCAGCTGAACCACGTAATGCCAATGCCTCTTCGCTGATTGGGAAGACCATCGGCGGGCGGTACACCATTCGAGCGGCGATCGGCTCGGGTGGGATGGGGCATGTCTATCGCGCCACCCAGGCCCCGATGAACCGCGAGGTCGCCATCAAGGTGCTGCGCGTCGATCTGGCGGGGCAAGAAGGGGTCAAGGAGCGCTTCAAGCGCGAGGCGCGCGCGGCGAGCCTCATCCAGCACCCCAACGCGATCACGATCTTCGACTTCGACGAAGACGGCGAGCTCCTGTACCTGACGATGGAGTTCCTGTCCGGCGAGACGCTGCGCCAGCGGCTGCGCCGCGAGCCGATCCTGACCGTCGATCAGGCGCTCGACATGTTCGAGTCGATGGCCGGCGCCCTGGGCGCGGCGCACCGGGTCGGCGTCGTGCACCGCGATCTGAAGCCGGACAACATCTTCCTCGCCAAGTTCGACGCGGTGGGCGAGGTGGTCAAGGTCCTCGACTTCGGCCTCGCCAAGCTCCTCGACCGCGCCGCCACCGGCGAGGAGCAGCTGACCGATCACAACCTGCGCCTGGGCACGCCGCGCTACATGGCGCCCGAGCAGGCGCTGGGAATCCAGCCGATCGACTCGCGCTGCGATGTGTACGCGCTCGGTCTGCTCTTGTTCGAGATGCTCGCCCAGCGGGCGCCGTTCGTCGGCGACGACGGCATGGAAGTGCTGGCGCAGCGCCTGCGCCGCGAGGCCCCGCGCCTGTCGCAGGTGGCGCCGCAGAAGAACTTCGGCCCGCAGATGGACGAGCTGCTCGCCAACATGCTCAAGCGCGACCGCGAGCAGCGGCCGCAGGACGCCAACGTGATCCTTGGGCAGGTGCGCGACATCCGCAAGAACAACCAGGTCTACCGCCCGCTCGACGAGCTCGGTGACGGCCTGGTCGCGCAGGAGCAGCCCGGGCGCCACAGCGGCGGCAACCCGGCGGTGGGCCGCCCGTCGATGCCGGGTGCGATGGGTCGCACCACCGGCAACGTCGGCCGCGGCGGCGCCCCGGCTTCCAACAATAGCTGGCAGTCCGGCCAGCGCGGCGACGGCCGCGGCGCTCGCCCCGAGAGCATGATCAGCCTCGATCAGGACGACGATCTGGACAAGCGCACGGTCGTCGTCGATCCCGGCATGCAGATCGCAGACCTGCCCAAGCCGACGCAGCTCCCCCAGGCGATGCTCGACATGCCGACCGCGATCGGGCAGCTCGGGCACCAGGGGCTGCCGCTGCCGCCGGGCATGGGC
The DNA here is from genome assembly GCA_035437965.1 of Pseudomonadota bacterium. Classification (GTDB taxonomy): domain Bacteria; phylum Myxococcota_A; class Polyangia; order Palsa-1104; family JAEUJZ01; genus CALFML01. Next base: position 2,250 of record DAOMZC010000386.1, on the reverse strand, counting down.
GGTCATCCGGGGGTCTCGATCCCGCCGGTGGCGCGCCAGGCCTATCCGCGACCGACGCCGATGCCGCTGCTCGGCGAGACCGCCGATGCGACGGCGCAGTCGGCCTCGGCCTCGACGCAGCTGCCGCAGCAGGGGAAAAACCGCAAGCTTCAGATGTTCATCGTGCTGGCGGTGCTGGCGGTGCTGGCGCCGCTCGTCGCCCTGCTCCTCAAGGGGCTGCTCAGCCACGGTGAAGATCACGGCGACTCGCAGGTCGTGCCCGAGATCGAGCGCCTGCACAAGGTCGCGCCGCCGCCCGCCCGGGCCGCCGCCGCGCCGAGCCCGCCGGCCGCCGCGACCCCGGTGACCCCGGTAGCTGGAGAAGCCGAAGCGCCGGCCAAGGCCGCCGCCGGTGAGCCCGACACCAAGCTCGCCGTCGCCGCGCCCGACGACGGCGCCGACGCGACCGACGAGGACGAGCCGGCCGACAAGCCAGCTGCCGACAAGCCCGCCAAGTCGGCGCGGGCGAGCCGGTCGGCGGCGCGCGCCAAGAAGACAGGCTCCACCGTGCGCATCCTCGTCGACTCGACGCCGCGCAAGGCCACCGTCGAGCGCGACGGCAAGAAGATCGGCATCACCCCGGTCGTCGACTCCCCATCCCAAGGGAGTCGGGCGGTCCGCTACCGCATCGTCGCCAAAGGGTACAAACCCTACGAAGAGTCGGTGTTACCCGACAGAAAACGAACCCTCAGCGCCAAGCTCAAACCTGAGCCGAAGTCCTGACTGGACTTCGGCTCTCGGCTTTTTTGGGGCCTGGGTTGCCCGCCTGAGCCCGCCGGCGCGGCCGTCCGCCGGCCCTATCCCGGTAAAACGCTACGTCTTTTGTCCTACGCCGGGACCGCGCGCCGGCCCCGACCCGCGGCCGTCCCGCCCGGCGCCCGCTGTCACCCCGCAGGCGGCGGCCGACGGGCGGCGTTCTTGAACACGAACCGCTGGTACAAGAGCGACACCAGGATGAGCGACACCGCCAGCCCGAGGAACGACAGCGAGCGGTAGATGCCGCCGACGTTGGCCAGGTCGTATAGGAACACCTTGGCGATGGTAAGCAGCATCGCCCCCAGCGAGAAGTAGCGCAGCCCCTTGCGGTCCCGCCGCATGCCGACGACGAGCAGCACCAGCGCGTAGACTCCCCAGGCGACCGAGCGGGTCAGATCGCGGGCGTAGCTGCGGGTGAGCCACAGCTCGGTGTAGGGCCCGGGGGAGAAGGCGTCGGCGATCTCCAGGTTGATGAGGACGAACAAGAGGAGCAGCCCGGCGAACGACACCACGGCGTGCAGGGGGACGCGCTCGCTGCCGATCGCGAAGGACCGTTCGTGCTCGCTGCGGTAGCGGTCCTCGACCGCGCGCAGGCCGGCGGCGCCGACGAGGAAGGCGAGGCACGGGATGCCGTAGCTGTACAGCAGCCAGTTGAGGAGCACGAGCCCGCGCGGCTCATAGTGCAAGAGCTCGGCCGTCGGCACGAGCCGCAGCGCCACCGCCGCGTAAAGGAAGAGGCCGAAGTACTTGAGCCCCGGGTGCGGCAGCCGCCGGTAGAGCCACCACACGGTCGCGGCCAGCACCGCCCAGCCCACCGCGATCCACTGGCGCTGCAGCTGCACCGCGATCGCGAGCGCCACAAACCCCAGCGCCACCGTCGCCAGGAGCGCCCGCTGGCCGAGGTCCCGGCGATCGAGCAGCGCCGCCGGGAGCTGCGCCGTGGGCGCCGGCCGCGGCAGCGCCTGTACGACCGCCAGCGCCGCGCCGCACAGGGCCGCCTGCAAAAGCGGTAAAAGCCCGATGGCGCCGCTCCCGAGCGCCGCAACGAAAGCCTGGTAGAGCGGCAGGAAGAACAGCGGGCCGGCGAGCGCCACGGTAAAAAACAGGCTGCGGTGGACGCGCAGCGCCGGCAGCCAGCGCAGCATCAGCAGCGGCACGACCAGGAAGAACAGGTACGCCACCCCGAGCCAGCCGAGCGCGGCAAGCGTCGGCGGCCGCTCGACCTGCTGCCAGAGGAGCGCCGCCGCCGCGGCGAGCGCCAGCGCGAGCAGCGCGAGCCAGGCCGAGCTCTGCCGCGCCACCGCCGCCAGCACCAGCCCGGCGAGGAGCAGCAGGGCAGGGAACAGCAGCTCGGGGTGGCTGGCGACGCCGCGGCTGCTCACGATCAGGAGCAGGCCCACAAGCCCCGTCAGCGTCGCCGCCAGCGCGCCGAGCTCGCTGTTGCGGGCGGCCTGC
>DAOMZC010000385.1:0-6334 GCA_035437965.1 Pseudomonadota bacterium | reverse complement strand
CGGCGTCGATCTGAACCGCATCGAGTCGCGGCGCCTCACCGAGATCGCCCGCCGGGCCGATCTGGCCGGCGCCGCCGCCGAGTCGCGGGCGCAGCTGGCGGTGGCGCTCGGCCTGCACGGAACGCCGCTTGTCCTCACCGAGCCGCCGCACCTGCCGGCGCCGCCCGATGCCAGCGCCGCCACCGTCGAGCAGATCCTGAGCGAGGCGCAGCACGAGCGCCCCGAGCTGCGCGTCGCCAAGCTACAGACGGCGACCCAGCTGCAGATCATCCGCATGGCGATGGCCAGCTACTACCCGCAGCTGGGCCTGTCGGGCCTCTTGCAGTTCAGCAACAACGCGTTCAACCCGCTCATCGGGGCACGCGACGCCAACAGCAGCTCGAATCCGTTTTCCAACATCACCGGCTCGGTGTTCCTCGGCGCGACGCTGAGCCTGAACCTGTTCGACACCCTGAACACCTACACCCAGGTGCGCGACGCTCGCCTGGAGCACAAGCGCCTGGCGGCCGAGGAGCAGCGCATCGGCCGGGTCGTCGAGACCGACGTGCGGGTCCTGCACGCGCGCCTCCTTCACCTTTACAGCATGCGCGAGCCGCTCCTCAAAAGCCGCGACATCGCCGCCGACAACCTCGCCATCCTGGAGAAGCGCTACCGCATCGGCGACGCCATGGTCCTGGACCTCATCGACGGCGCGGTCGAGCTCCTCAACATCGAGATCAGCCTGACCAACCAGGAGGCGACGATCGCCCAGACCTGGGGCGAGCTGTTCCTGGCTTCCGGGCGGCTGCCGCCCCACCAGGCGAGCACCGGCTTTACCGGGGACGACAAGGGGACGTTATGAAAAAATCGCGGAAGTTGCCGATCGTCGTCGGCGTAGTGCTACTGGTCGCGGTGGTGGGGGCGGGCGCCTGGGGGCTCAAGCAGCGCGCGAGCAAGCAGGCGGCCGTCGATCCGAGCCTGATCGCCAAGGCGAGTCGCGGCGATCTGGAGATCGCGGTCACCGAGCTTGGCAAGATCGAGCCGCGCGAGAAGGTCGCGGTGCGCTCCAAGGTCGCCGGCCAGGTCGAGAAGGTCCTCGTCGAGGAGGGCATGAAGGTGAAGACCGGCCAGCTGCTCCTGTGGCTGGAGCCGATCGAGTTCGAGCGCGGCATCGTGCGCGCCCAGCAGGAGGTCGACAAGGCCGAAGCGGCGATCGAGTACGCGCGGGTGGTCCTTGAGCGGCGGCGCCGCGGGTTCACCGATCGCGCGGTGGCGCAGCAGGACGTCGACCTTGCCGACAACGACTACAAGACCAAGCGCATCCAGCTCGCGCAGGCCAAGGAGCAGCTGGCGGTGGCGCGCGATCAGCTGCGCTACTCGCGCATCGTCTCGCCGCTCGACGGCACGGTGATCCAGCGGACGATCCGGGTCGGCGAGACCGTGGTGCCGGGGACGATGTCGACCTTCGACGACAAGTCGCTGCTGATGGTCGCCGATATGTCGACGCTGCTCGCCAAGGCGGATCTGAACCAGATCGATGTCGCCAAGGTCCAGCTCGGGCAGTCGGTGTCGCTCACCCTCGATGCGCTGCCGGGCAAGAGCTACAAGGCCAAGGTCACCAAGATCGCCCCCGCCTCGATCCTGCCCAAGGGCAAGGACGTCGAGGTGTTCCCGGTCGAGGCGACGCTGGACCCGCTGAGCCTGGGCGACATCAAGCCGGGCATGACCGCCGACGTGAAGATCCACGTCGACACCAAGAAGAACGTGCTCAAGCTGCCGATCGAGGCGGTGGTCAAGGAAAAGGGGCAGACGTTCGTGAACAAGCTCACCGGCAACCCGCCCGGCAAGGGTCCGCCGACGCAGCGGGTGGACATCGTGGCCGGGGCGCGCAACGATCGGGAGCAGGAAATCATAAGCGGCCTGGATGAAGGGGCGCAGGTGCTGATAAAGCCGCCGTCCGCCGAGGCCAACGAGTTCAAGTAGGCGCAAGGAGCGGCCCCTGCCATGTGGATCGAATACCTCCGGATTGCCTGGTCGGTGCTGCGCGGGAACCTGTTCCGCTCGGCGCTGACGGTGGCCTCGATCGTCATCGGTGCGTTCTCGATCGTGCTCATGACGTCGCTGGCCGAGTCGGGGCTGAGCACACTGTCGCGCAGCTTCGAGGAGCTCGGCGGCTCGCGCCTCATCTCGGTGTGGCGCAAAAACCCCGAGGCGATGGAGAACAAGCAGGCGTCGTACTCGCGCGGGCTGACGCGCCTGGATCCGCCGGCGATCAAGAACATCCCGCACCTTTTGACGACGATCTCGTTCGTCTCGCTGCGCCACCGGCCGCTGGAGGCCGACAACGGCAAGCGCCTGCCGAGCGACGTCGTCGCCGCCGACACCGAGTTCCTGGGCTTCTTCAAGTACAAGCTGGCCGAGGGGCGGGGCCTGGACGAGCACGATCTACGCGAGCACGCCCGGGTGTGCGTCATCGGCAGCGAGCTGGCCGACTCGATCTGGGGCGAGGGCGAGAACGTGCTCGGGCGCATCGTCACTTTCTCCGGGCTGCACTGCCGGATCGTCGGGCGTCTGCAGAAGATCGAGCGCTGGGGGATCGGCTTTGGCTGGGAGTGGAACCAGGTGCTGGTGGCGCCGATCGACACGGTCGCCGATCATGAGTCGACGCTCATCGACGCCGGGCGCCGCCTGTTCATGCTCACCGACGGTCCGCAGAATAACGAGATCGTCAAGCGCATCCTCAACGCGGTGCTGCTCGAGCGCCACCACGGGGTCGACGATTTCTCGATCTTCGACTTCGCCAAGCGGCTGTCGGGCTTCTATCAGGTGTTCCTGATCATGAAGGTGATCGTCGGGCTGCTCGCCAGCATCTCGCTGCTCGTCGGCGGGGTCGGGATCATGAACATCATGCTGGTGTCGGTGTCCGAGCGGGTGCGTGAAATTGGGATCCGCAAGGCGCTCGGCGCCACCCCGGCGGACATCGGCCGCCAGTTCGTGGTCGAGGCGATGCTGCTGTCCGGCTTCGGCGGCGGCCTGGGGGCGGCGCTCGGCATGGGGGGGACGCTGCTCGGCGGCATGGTCATCCACCACTTCAAGCCCGGCTGGCAGACCCATATCTCCGAGCCGGCGGTGACGGTGGCGGTGGTGTCGGCGGTGCTGATCGGGCTTATCTTTGGCTACTGGCCGGCCAAGAACGCCAGCGAGCTCGATCCGGTCACCGCCATTCGCACGAACAACTAGGCCCGCGAAGAGAAACCGCCAAGGGACGAGGGGAACGCCGTGTCAGTCATTACTGCCTTCTGGGATCAGCTGGCGAGCGTGCTGCACTCGTTTCGCCAGCACAAGGCGCGCGCTTTTCTGACCCTGCTCGGGATGATCATCGGTGCCGGCTCGGTGGTGCTGCTCTCGGGGCTGCTCAAGGGCGGGGAGGAGGCGCTGTCCCTGGCCAACCAGTTTATCGACGAGAACGACGTCATCGAGGTCGAGACCGGCGACGCGCCGCCGCGCCAGCGCGATCGCACCCAGCGGCCGCTCGACCACGCCGATCAGCAGAGCCTGGACCAGAGCCCGGCCGCCGGCGGTCCGGCCGAGGGCGAGCTGATGGACTGGAACAAGTACGCCTACTTCGGCAGCGACAAGAAGCGGGTCATGGTGCTGGGCGCCTCGGACCGGGCGCTCGACATGTACCGGGTGAAGCTGCAGCAGGGCCGCTTCATCGATCCGACGGACCTTTTGCGCCGCAGCCGGGTGTGCGTGGTCGGCTTCGAGGTCTGGCAGGAGCTGCTCGGGGCGCCCGCCGACCTGACCGGCAAGTCGGTGCGCATCAACAACGTGCGCTGGGAGGTGGTGGGGGTGCTCGCCCACAAGGCGCCGCTCGTCGCCGGGCCCGGCACCTGGATGTGGGATCGGCGCGTCGTCGTGCCCGAGACGACGTTCCAGGGGGTCATCCGCCACTCGCGCAAGGTCGACACCATCTTCATCCGGGTGTTGCCGACGCTGGGGGAGCTAAACCAGCAGGTGACGCGGGCGCGCGCGGCGATCAAGGCGGCGCTCTTGCAGCGCCACTACGGGGTCGAGAACTTCCGCATCGACAGCGACAAGGACGGCAAGCAGCAGGCCGAGGTCATCTTCCTGGTCATCAACGTCCTCATGCTGTGCACCGCGGCGCTATCTCTGTTCGTCGGTGGCATCAACATCATGAACATCATGCTGGTCACGGTCACCGAGCGCACGCGCGAGATCGGCATCCGCCGGGCGCTGGGGGCGACGCGCGGCGACATCCTGCGCCAGTTCCTGCTCGAGGCGGGGCTCATCGCCGGCCTCGGTGGGCTGCTCGGCGTGCTCGGCGGGGTGACCACGGTGTTCCTGGGGGCGAAGATCCTGAAGTCGGTGCTGGGCAACTGGACCGCGTATTACCAGACCTGGGCGATTGTCCTTGGGCTCCTCTCGAGCTCGGTCACCGGCATCGTGTTCGGGCTGTATCCGGCCTGGCGCGCCGCCCGCCTTGATCCGGTCGAGGCGCTGCGCTACGAGTAGGCGGCGGTCGGAAGACGGCCCGCCACGGAGGAGCTGCGATGTCTGGAGACTTTGTCCCGATGACCCCCGAGCTGCAGCAGTACATCACCAGCCGCTCGACGGCGAGCGATCCGCTGCTCGCCGAGCTCGCGGAGGAGACGGCGCGCCTGGGGGGGATCAGCGTCATGCAGATCGCCAGCCTGCAGGGCACCTTCATGAACCTGCTGGCGAGCGCAATCGGGGCGCGCAGCGCGGTCGAGGTCGGGACGTTCACCGGCTACAGCGCGATCTGCGTCGCGCGCGCCCTGCCTGCCGACGGGCGCCTCCTGTGCTGCGACGTCAGCGCCGAGTGGACCGCGATCGCCCGCCGCTACTTCGACCGCGCCGGGGTCAGCGCCAAGATCGACCTGCGCATCGGCCCGGCGCTCGACACGCTGCGGGCGCTGCCCGAGTGGCCGATGTTCGACCTCGGCTTCATCGACGCCGACAAGAAGAACCAGGGCAACTACTTCGAGGAGATCCTGCGCCGCCTGCGCCCGGGAGGGCTCATCCTCATCGACAATGTCCTGCGCGGGGGGCGGGTGCTCGACCCAGCGCTGCACGATCCGGATCTGGACGCGGTGCGCGAGCTCAACGACCGGCTGCCCGATGATCCGCGGATCGAGGTCGCGATGCTGCCGATCGCCGACGGGCTGTCGCTGGTGCGCAAGCGCAACCCGGCCGGCGCCTGAACGTCACTGCGGCGTCGCTGCCGGCTCACTGCAGATACAGTCGGCTCTGCGGCGCCGCGTAGACCGCGTAAGCGATGCGGTCGACCGGGCTGCGCCGGGCGATTTCGCAGCGCGACAACCGGGCGGCTTCCCCCAGGGGCAGGCCGGTGGCGGCGTGGCGGTAGAACGTCTCGGCGAAGCAGCTGGCGCCGCGATCGCTGACCGTCCATGACGGAGCGATGAGGGCGCCGGCCCCCTCGCGCAGGAACGTCGAGGCCCAGCCGCCGTGCGCCCACAGCCCGGGCTGCTCGATGCCGGCCTCGCAGGCGTTGATGAAGACCAGCGTCGCCTCCAGCGGCCCCGCGGTGCCGGGGGTGCCGAGCAGGATGTCGGTGGCGTGCAGCTCACCGCCTTCGAGGAGCAGGGACTCGCCGAAGGACTTGTCGGCCTCGCTGCCGCCGTGGCCGGCGAAGTGGAAGATCCGGCAGGCGGGGTCGCCGAGCAGGCACTTCTGCACCGCCAGCAGCTGGCGCAGCTCAAGCGGCGGCTGGCCGGTGATCTCGCCGAGGACCCGCCGCTCGGGGTCGAGGGTCAGGCAGGGATCGGTGGTGGCCACCAGCACCGCCGCCTTGCCGCCGACACGCTCGCGGGCGCTGCCGGTGCGCAGCCAGCGGGTCAGCGCGAAGTGCTCGCCGATAAACACGCCGCTGACAGCCGCCGTCGGCTGGCGCAGCCACAGGGCTTCCCAGGGGATCCAGGCGTCATCGCTCTCGATGTGCAGCGGGGTGCCGGCGGTCCAGCGGCGGTCGGCGAGCACAGCGCGGATCTCGCCCGGCAGCGCCTGCTGCGCCAGGTTGCTGCCGATGCTGCGCAGGCGCAGCTCGCGCGACTCGCTCGGCAGCGGCGTCGTCTCGGGGGGCAGCTCACGGCACAAGGCGGCGAGCAGCTCGGGCGCGTGCGCCGGCAGCTGGATGTTGCCCTCCAGCGGGGGGCCGCTCCAGCTCGGGCCGCTCAGGATGACGTGAAAGGCGCGCTCCTCGGCGCTGCCGGGCCGCGCGTGGACCTGCAGCAGCAGGCCGCGAAACGCGCTGCCGAGGACCAGGCTGGGGCCGCTGAGCACCGCCTGGGGA
>DAOMZC010000384.1:0-6346 GCA_035437965.1 Pseudomonadota bacterium | reverse complement strand
CGCAAGCTTGGCGAGGGCGGCATGGGCGCCGTCTATGCGGCCCTAAACGAAGCCATCGAACGCCAGGTGGCGATCAAAGTCCTGCACCCCGAGTTTGCCAAAGTGCCAGAGTTCACCACGCGTTTCTTCAATGAGGCGCGGGCGGTAAACCGCATCGATCATCCCGGCGTGGTGCAGATCGGCGACTTTGGCCAGCTCCCCGACGGTACTGCCTACATCGTCATGGAGTTCCTGAAAGGCGAGTCGATGGCCGACAAGCTGGAGAAGGCCAGCGGCCCGCTGCTGCTCACGGCCGCGCTCAACTACGGGGCCCAGCTGGCCGAGACCCTGAGCATCGCGCACAGCAAAGGCATCATCCATCGAGACATAAAACCCGATAACGTAATGATCGTCCGGGATCACAATGCTCCAGGTGGTGAGCGGACTAAGCTGCTCGATTTCGGAATCGCCAAGCTGACTAGTGAAGCCACCGCGGCGGGGGTCAAGACGCGCACCTCGGCGGTCATGGGCACGCCGCACTTCATGTCGCCTGAGCAGTGCAAAGGCGGCAAGAACGTCGATGAGAAATCGGATGTGTACGCGCTTGGCATTCTGCTCTTTGTCATGCTCACCGGCCGCTATCCATTCGACGGCGATGGCGTCGGCGACATCATGGGCAAGCATATGTTTGAGCCGCCGCCGACGGTAAAAAGCGTCGTTCCGGAGGTGCCTGATGTCATCTCGCAGCTTGTCGGCCGCCTGCTCGCCAAGAGCAAGGACGATCGTCCATCGATGGATGAGGTGCAGCGGACGCTCGATGGCTTGCGCAAGAACGTCCCGGCTGCCGACCTCGCGCGCCCCGCTGCGCCGAGCCTGGGTGGCGGCCCGGACCGACCTAGCACGGCCGGCATTCCGATCGTGCCGCCCAGCTCATCGGCCCGACGCGGACGTCTGGCACTAGGGGCCGCGGCGGGACTGCTTCTGGCCGGGACGGCCGCGGCCGCGGTTTTCCTCCTTCGCTCGCCTCATGGGGGACCAGCGGGTGGGGAGTCGGGCGCCACCGCGACCCCCCAGCTCATTCACTGGCGGATCGAATCCGCCCCCGCAGGGGCCGAGGTCGTGCAGGTCAGTGACGGCGCCGTGCTGGGCAAGACGCCCTGGGAAAAGACTCGCCCGGCGGCGCTCGGACGGGTGGGGGTCAAGCTGCGCCTGGCCGGCTATGCAGAGCGCGAAGTCAGCCTGGACCTGTCCGCAGATAGCATGCGCAGCGAGATCATGGTCGCTACGGGAGCGCCGCCTTCGGCCGTGCCCCCGCGGCCTGCCGATGCGCCGGTCGCGCCCGGGAGCAAGAGCGGCAAAAAAGGCAGCAGGGACAAACGACCCGCGGGCCCAATCCCAGAACCGGGCGGCCGACGCTTCGGCGACGAGTAGCGGTTGACGGCGCCAGCCAGCGCCGCGGGGAACACCTTGAGGGGGGACGACCATGTCGGAGGGGCGCGATTCAGAGCAGCCAGCCGCGGACGGTGCAGCGGCAAGTTCCAACCAGGCGGCGACGCGCCCGATGGCGCCGCCGAGCCCCCAGGCCTCTACCGAGAGGCTGGGCCAAGACCCCGCCGCAGGGATGCTCGATGGGGAGCTGCCGATTGGCGGCGTCCTCGCTGACCGCTACCAAGTGCTGCAGCGGCTGTCGGCCGGCGGCATGGGGGTGGTCTATAAGGCCAAGCACCTGGCGCTGGATGATATAGTAGCAATTAAGCTACTCCTTAAGCCGCAGGATGAGACCGACCGCAAGCGCTTCCTGCTGGAGGCGCGGCTCGCGACCCGGATCAAGCATCCCAACACGGTCTATGTATCCGACTTCGGCCTTCTGCCCGATGGCCGGTCGTATCTGGTCATGGAGTTCATGCCGGGGCAGACTCTGTCCCAGGCGCTCAAGGGCGGCAAGCTGGAGCCGCTACGAGCTTGCCGCATCGCCGTCCAGATCGCGCGCGGGCTGCAGGCCGTACACGACCTTGACATCGTGCATCGGGATCTGAAGCCGGACAACATCTTCCTTTTGACCCAGGACGGGCAGCCCGACTTCGTGAAGATCGTGGATTTCGGCATCGCCAAAGCGAGCCAGCTCCCTGCCTCGTTAGCGCTGGAGCTGCCGCCGGGCGTCGCGGCGCCGCAGGCAGGGGAGCTCGCCGCCGCATCGCCGACCGTCCAGCTGCATGAGCTGGCAGCGACAGCCCGCAACATGACGATGAAGTCGGCGATCCTGGGAACTCCGCACTATATGTCGCCAGAGGCGATCAAGGGCAAAGCGGTGGACGGGCGCGCCGATCAGTATGCCCTTGGCTGTGTGCTGTTTCAGCTGCTCAGCGGTCGGCTGCCGTTCCGCGAAGACGATCTGATGGCGCTCCTCACCCAACACATGTATGAGCCGATTCCGGAGCTGCGCCTTGAAGCGCCCGAGGTCCCCGCGCCTCTCGCAGAGATCGTCAAAAAGCTCCTGGCGAAGGAGCCGGCGGCGCGCTACGGGTCGATGCGTGACGTCGAGCACGCGCTGGAGCGCGAGATCGAGCTTATCATGATCCAGCGCGGCGAGCGCGCGGTCGTGTCGTCGGCTCTCGCCGGGCTGCTCAAGGTGCAAGGGAAGGGACTGAGAGCAGCGGTGATGCTCGGCGGCCGGGCAGTGCCGCTGTGGGCGCTAGGGCCGGTCGCGCTGCTGCTGCTGGTCGGTGGCGCTGGCCTTGGCGTGCGCTTCTTTGCTCCAGGAGTTGGCGTTATTAAGGAATCCCTGCGGCCGGGAGAGCTGCGCGAGCTGCGCGGCCGCGCGCTGGCCGTCCTTCGTGAGGATCTCAAGTCCGGTCCAGAGGCGCTAAAGGTCGGCTCGGCACTGGTCCTAGGTCAGAGCCACGACCGCGAGCTGCGGCCGGAGCTGGAGGCGCTCCTGCGCAGCCCAAGCCCCGCTCTTCGCGGCCAGGCGGCAGAAGGTCTGGGACAGCTGGGTGACCGCCAGCTCACTCCCGTACTGCTGACCTTCTTAGAACATGAACAGGCTCCGCAGGCACGCCTTGGCGCGGCGCTCGCGCTGCAGCAGCTGGGGGAGCCGAGTGGCGCTATGGAGCTCGACAAGCTGCTCGGCAGCGGCAGTGCACAAGTGCAGCTTCGGGCCGCGCTGGCGCGCTGTGAGCACCTGCCGGATTCCGCGCGCACCGTCCTGCATGGTTTCCTGCCCCGGCCCGAGCTGCCCGGCGGAGCGCGTCTGGCGATCCTGGCCTGTCTGGGGCGCCTAGGCGATGCCGAGGCCGTGGCCGCGCTGCGCTCGCAAGCGCAGGCCGGCGTTCGTCCCGCCGAGCGCATCGCGGCCCAGGTGAAGCTGGCAGAGCTCGGCGATTTCGCGGCGCACGCGGCGTTGCAGCAGCTGATCCAGCGGCGCGGCCCTGACTAGCTGCTAGGGGCGCGGCTCCTGGCGGGTCCCGAAGACCTGAGCGGGCGGGAGGCGTTTCGCAGCGTGCTCGATGATCCCGGAGCTCAGCCGGGAGCCCGGCGCCTGGGGGCCGAAGGGCTGGCCGCGATCGGGGAGCTGTTCGACGCCCGGGCCCTTGCTCGCCAACTGGCGACGCCGGCGCTCACGCCCGAGCTGCGGCAGAGCTTCGCCGCGGCGATCCTGCTGATTGCCGCTCACGATCCGGGGCTAATGGGAGATGACAGCGTGGCCTGGGCGGTGGCGGCTCTGGGGGACGGCGACTGGCTGGCCCGGCAGGCCGCAGTGGCGGTCTTGGGCGATACCAAAGGCAGTCAGGCGCGCACGCTCCTCTCGCGGGCCCTGAGGGATGCGGATGCGCGGGTGCGGGTGGCCGCGGCGCGCGCGCTTGGTCGGCAGCTCGATCGCGACGCGCTGCAGCTGCTGCGTGCGGGCCTGGATGATCCGGACGCTCTGGTGCGGCTTGAGACCCTGCGCTCGCTGTCGCGGGTGGCCAAGGTCTTACATCGGACTGGGGCCAGGGATCTGCTGCCTCTTATGCAGGGACTCCTTCAGCCGCTCCTGTCGCACGCGACGGCGGAAGAAAAAGTGCTGGCCCTTGGAACCCTGGTGGCGCTCGGCGATAAGGAGCGCTTGCCGGCGCTGCTGCAGCTAAGTACGGCTCCGGAACCGGCGGCGCGTAAGCTTTTTGTCGAGCAGCTAGCGACCCAGACAGAGCCCCTCATCCAGCTGCTGAAGGACGGCGATCCGGAGGTGCGCACGCAGGCCGCGGTGCGGCTTGGGGCGCTTGGCGATATCAGCGCCGTTCCAGTGCTAACGGAGGCACTTGGCCGCGGTGGGGCGGGCGCGCTGACTGCGATGGGAGTGCTGAGTCGCATGAAGCAGCGCAACACAACGCCGCAAGAGCTGCTTGCCCTGTTTACCAGCGCTGCCGATTCCGAGCGGCTGGCGGCGGTGGCGGCGGCGGCCGATTTGCCAGCCGAGCTGGCGCTGGCGCTGCTTCTGCGTGCGGCCCGCGATCCCGATGTGCAGGTGCGGCAGCGAACCGCGGAGGCGGCGGCCGATCTGCCGTCCCAGCCAAAACGACCGCTCGGCTGGCCGGTGCTGCAGATCCTGGTGACCGATAAAGATGCGGCGATTCGCCGGCGGGCGCTGGCCCTGCTTGCCGAGCTGACACCGCAGCCCGGGCCGGCATCGGCCAGCGCAGACGGACCGAGCAGCCCAGCTGCGGTGAAGTCCCGACACCTCGGCATCGCCAGCGTGGATGGCGGCACGTCAAGCGCGGCCTCTCCCGCAGCCCCGGCGGATCTCGCAGTCCCTGCCGCGCTATCCGCACCGACCGACCTTGCCGTAAGCCCTGACCTGGCGGCGAGCTCCGCCAGCGCAGACCCGGCGCCCCCGGAGTACGGAGTGCTGATGATGGAAGGACCGGACTTTATCGAGGTGCAGCTTGATGACAAGAAGTGGCAGCCGCTAGATCCCAAGCCGCTTCGCCTGCCCGTAGGTGAGCACCGGCTGTTCACTCTGTCTGATGCCAAGACGGTGCTCATCCGCAAGGACCACACCACCAAGGTGGAGCTCAAGCCGAGCGCGATGGAGACCGGCGCCCGAGACGGTATTGAGCTGTTCAACAAGCAACAGTACGACAAAGCCCTGCGGCTGCTGGAGCGGGCGTATAGCGGCTGCGAGAAGCTCAGGGGGAAGCAGCAGAAAGGATGCGGCCCGCTGCTGGCCGAGCTGGCCTACTACAAGGGCAGCATCTTCGAAGCGCAGGATCGCATCGATGCGGCGGCGACGGAGTATCAGCGGGTCATCGACAATCAGGCGCAGGGCGGGCGCGGGGATTCCCATCGCGGCACGGCCAAGCAGTCGCTGGAGAAGCTGGCCGGGCGCCTGGGGCTTATCGTCTTCAAGCAGACGACCAAGAAGGGCTGCCATGAAGAGAAGCTGTGGGTGCAGCCGGGGAATCCGATCGTAAAGCTTGGTGGGACGGAGCGCTCCGTGCGCATCCGCGCGCGTCAGACCGTGGACCTGGGAGACTGCGAATGAGGACGAAGAGCTTGGGGGTAAATAAGGCGCTGGCGGCGGTGCTGACTCTGGGCGAGCTGCTGGCCGCTCCAGCGGCAGCTCGGCGCGAGCGCGCCCCGGTGGCGGGCAAGCTGGCAGCAGCCAAGCGGGCGGAGATAAAGGGCCGGCTGAAGGAAGGACTGAGCGCTCTGGCGGCTCGTGATCTGACCACGGCGGCGCAGAAGATTGCCGACGCCTACCTGGAGGCGCCGAGCCCGGACGGCCTCTACGCGCTGGCGCAGCTGGCGCTGGCCGAAGGCAAGACGCTGCAAGCGCAAGACCTGATGAAGCGCTATCTGGCCGATCCGCTGCTGGAGGCCGCGCCCGACTCCGCTGAGTATCAAGAGGCCGAGCGGGTGGTCGCCCTGCCGCTTCCGCCAAGCGCCCTTTTGGAGATCCAGGGGACGCGCGGCACCATCATCAAGCTCGATGGGCGGCCGGTTGGGGTGCTGCCGCTCGCCGGTCCCGTGCGGGCGACGCCGGGGGAGCACAGCATCGATATCCTGGCCGGAGACGGCGAGCTGCATGAGACGGTGCGCCTCAGCTCCGGTCGCTACTCGGAGCTGCGCTACAACCTGGCCCCCCGGGCGTTCATCATCAACGTCTTGCCGGGCGCTCTGCTCCTTATCCAGGCAGCCGGGCTGGCAGCGCCGGAGCTACTGCTGCTGCGCGCCGCGCTGGAGGGCGCGGCCCAGAAAGAGCGGTACTCCCCTCTCAGCCTGCCCGCCGATCGGGCGGGCGCCTGCCAGACCGGCGAGAGCTGCGCGCTTGCGTCCGCGCGTCAGCTGCAGGCCGAGTACATCGTCACGGCGCGCGCCGAGAAAAACG